>JABWBJ010000142.1 GCA_013360595.1 Gemmatimonadaceae bacterium
CCCGCCGGAAGGGTCCCGGCGCGGCTCGCCCCCCCGGTCAGTGCTTGGCCGGCGCCGGCGCAGGACCATGCGACGCGGCGCCAGGCGTCGGCGCGGTCACGTCGTTCGGCGAGTGGTACGTCTTCTGCTTGATGGTGAATGCGGTCGCAAAGCCGGCGGCCGCGAGCAGCGTCACCAACGCGGCGATGCCCCAGCCCTGGCTGAAATTGCCCTCGATACGTCGGCTCATGGTTCGTCGTGTCTGAAGTGCGGCCGTGAAATCTGCGGCGTGACCACCGGGGGCAAAAGGCCGGCGGTGCCATCGGTGGCTGGGGCAGGAAGGGTCAGCCGGACGGAGCGAGCCGTCGCTCCCGGCGGCGGGCACGACGCAGTGCGTCCAGGATCTCCGCCACGGTGGTGCGGCCCCGGTCTCGGGCGTACCAGGCCCGCTTCCGGCGGGTCCGCTCCTCCTTCGGGAGCAGGAGCGCCTCGTCGCGCATCCATCGCTGCAACGGCGCCGGACGCGGTCCCCACCACCCGCGCTCGCGGCCGCCGGCGTCCAGGATCATGACCACGGGGATCGACCGCGTTCCCGACGTCAGGTGGGCATCCATGATGTCGGGGTTGGCGTCGCGGTTGAGCACCCGCAGATCGAGACCGGCCCCTTCGGCCAGGCGCGCCACGACCGGCAGGGTGCTCACCGCATCCCCGCACCAGTCTTCACTCAGGGCCAGGAGCCGGAAGCCCGCGCCATCCTGCCGTGCCGCCTCGATCGCCTCCGCCGGCACCGATGCCGTGCGATACAGGCCGCTCCACAGATCCGCGTGCTTGACCGCCGTCGCGATCCACGCGGCAAAACGCGGAGCGTCATCGAAGCGCGCGCGATCGATCGCGAACGTCACGGCGTCCTCGGGATCGGTGGATCGGCGCACGGGCACGGCGGCAATGGGGGACCGAGCGCGGCCTGTTGCGCGCGCCGGCACGCGTGCAATCTACGGTCCGGCACAAACCCCACCGCATGAATCTCCGGCCGGTCGGACCTCGCACCCGACTCACGCTCTCCGATCGCGACGCCAGACGCCCGCCGGCCTTCGGCGACCGCGACGCCGTGAAGTCGCTGCTGGCCAGGGAAGTCGAACGGCTGGGGCACCTTCAGGAGCGCCTCATCGCCAGCAAGGCTCGCGCCCTCCTGGTCGTGTTGCAGGGGCGCGATGCGTCGGGGAAGGACGGGGTGATCCGGACCGTCTTCGACGGCTGCAACCCGCTGGGGGTGCGCGTGACATCGTTCGGCGTTCCCACCGAGCTGGAACGTTCGCACGACTTCCTGTGGCGCATCCATGCGGCCGTGCCGCCGCGCGGCTACATCGGAATCTTCAACCGGTCGCACTATGAGGACGTCCTGGTCGTGCGCGTGCGCCGGCTTGCGCCCCGGCGGGTGTGGAGCGCCCGGTACGCGCAGATCAACGACTTCGAGCGAATGCTCAGCCTGAACGGCGTCACGATCCTCAAGTTCTTTCTGCACGTGTCGCGGGAGGAGCAGCGCGAACGATTCATCGACCGGCTGCACGATCCGGAAGAAAACTGGAAGTTCCGGGCCGGCGACCTGGAGGACCGGAAGTTGTGGAGCGCATACACCCGCGCCTACCGGGACGCGCTCCGCAAGTGCAGCACGCCGTGGGCTCCCTGGTACGTGGTGCCGGCGGACTCGAAGACCGTCAGGAACTACCTCATCACCAGGGTGATCAACGAGACGCTCTCGGGGTTGCGGCTGCGGTTCCCCCGACTGGCGCCGGAGGTGCGACGGCTCAGAGTGGATTAGGCGATGCAGAAGCGGGAGGCCGCGCGGCGCCGCAAAGCCCTACACCCGTAGTAAACCCTCCCCAGGCCGGCGCGGACTAAGGCGTTGTCCGGCTGAAGCCAACGACGACGCCGGTCCGTTGTTCCCTGTGTCCGGTCTTCCCGCTTCCTGGAGCTCCCATGCCCACCCTGAGTCGCATCGCGTTGACCGCGGTCATGTTCGCCGCTGCAGGCGCGCCGCTACCCGCGCAGAACATCCCGACCCGCACCCTGTCGCGGCCGGACGCCGAGTTCTCCGAGCCGTTCACCATGATCGCCGGCGTCCGCGAGCTTCGGGACGGCCGCTTGATCGTGGTCGATCCGCGTGACAAGACCGTCCAGGTGGTAGACCTCAAGTCGGGCTCGGCAACGAAGCTCGGCCGCGAGGGATCCGGTCCGGGCGAGTACGGTCTGCCCACGCGGCTCATGGCGCTCCCGGGTGATACCACGGCGATCGTCGACGCCCTCAACAACCGCATCCTGCTGATCAATCCCGATGGCAGGGTCGGCGGCTTCGTGGACCTGAACGTGCCCGCGCCGGGCGGGCGCGAAGGGGGCCGTGGAATGATGATGATCGGGACGTCCCTGCCGACCGCCGCCGACGGCCGTGGGCGCATGTACGTGCAGGGGGCCCCATTCCGGATCGTCGACGGCGTTCCCTCCGCGGCCGACTCCGTTCCGATGACCCGGTGGGACCGCTCGAGCGGCAGGCGCGACACGGTCGCCTGGATGCGCGTGCCCCAGGGGGCCAACCAGATCAGCGGCAGCAGCGGCGCCGGGCGGCAGAACGTCAGCGTCCGGATCGGGGGCGGCCCGCCGTTCAACGGCGCCGACCAGATGGCCGTCGCGCCCGACGGCCGGGTCGCAATCGTGCATCACGAGCCGTACAGCGTCGACTTCGTCAGCGAAACCGGGCAGCGCACGCGGGGACAGCCGATCCGCCACGATCGCGTGCGCCTCACCGACGGCCACAAGCAGGAGTGGCGCGAGCGCCAGCGCAACGCGATGGGAATGATGATCACCAACGACAATGGGCGGCGGTCGGCGGCCATGGTGCCTAACCGCGACGTCCAGGATCCCGAGGTCTGGGGCGGCGACTACCTGCCGCCGTTCCTGGCCAACGCCACGATCATGTTCTCGGGCGAGGGGTATCTGTGGATCTCGCGAACCGGGCCCGCCGGCCAGGCGCCGACGTTCGATGTCATCGACCGCGCCGGGGCCGTCGTGCAGCGGGTGGTCCTGCCGAAGAAGGCGCGGCTGCTCGGGTTCGGCCGCGGCGCGGTCTACGTGGCGCGCGTGGACGAGGACGACCTGCAGTACATCCAGAAGTACGCGTTCACGATGCCGGACCGGCCCTAGTCACGGGCGGCAGGCAGCCGCGTCTCCGCCACGTGCTGCCTGCTGCCGCCTGCCTGCGGCCCCGCCGCCTGTGCCGTAGTGGTGCCCACGGCTTTCCGGGATCATCTTGGGAGCCAGCCGGACCGGGCAACCATTCGTCCCACCGCGCCGACCAACGTCGTTGAAATCGCCGGCTCTTCCGACCACGAACATGCCCCAGACGCGATTGCCGTTCGCCGCCACACTGGCCCTCGTCACCTCTCTGGCCTGCGGGAAGGGAAGTGGCGCCGAGGGCGACTCGACGTCCGCGCCGGGTGACTCCGCCGCGGCGAGCAGCGACGCGCCTGCGGCCTCGTCGCTGGCGCTTCCCGTGGCCGCCGTCGCGGTGCGCGAGGGAGATCTCGTCCTCACCGTCGCGACCACCGGACAGGTGGCGTCGGACGAAGTCTCCACGCTGCGATCCGAGATCTCCGGCACCGTCCAGCGGGTGCTGGTCCGCCCCGGCGACCGCGTGCGCAGGGGACAGCCGCTGGTCGAGTTCGACACGCGTCCGCTGGACATCGGGGTCAAGGACGCCGAGGCGGGCCTCGAGCGCGCCCTGCAGACGTACCGCGAGAGCTACTACCCCGATTCGGTGGTGAGCGGCCGTGTGCCCACGGAGGAACAGCGGCGGACGGCGATGGTGCGCGCCGGCGTGCCGTCGGCCGAGATCGCCGTCGACCGGGCGAAGCTGGAACGGGAGAAGGCCACGGTCACGAGTCCGTTCGACGGCCTGGTGGACCAGGTGATGGTCGCCGCCGGCGTCCGGGTCAGCTCGGGCGAGATCCTGACGCGCGTGGTGAACCTGGGTGCGTTGCGGGTCGATGCGCAGGTGCTCGAACACGACCTGCCGCTGATCCGCGAGGGGGGCCAGGCGATCGTGACGAGCGCCGCCGCCGGGAGCAGTCCCATCATCGGCCGCATCGCCGCGGTCCTTCCGCTGGTGGACACCACGACGCGCGCGGGGCGCGCCTTCGTGCGGATTCCTGCCGGCAGCGCCCTGCGCCCCGGGATGTACGCCGACGTCCGGCTGGAGGCCGCGCGCCTGCCGGGGCGCCGTCTGGTGCCAACCCGGGCGATCATCCAGCGCGACAACCGTCCGCTGGTGTTCGTGGTGCGCAGCGGCCGCGCGCAGTGGGTGTACATCAACCCGGGGCGCTCGAACGGCGTCGAGACCGAGGTGCTTCCCGACTCCGGGACGGGGCTGATCCCGGTGGAGGTGGGCGACGAGGTGATCGTGGAGGGGCATCTGACGCTCACGCATGACGCCCCGGTGCGGGTGGTCAACGCGGACACCGGCTCGGTGGGCCAGCCCATACGCCGGCCGGACTGACGCGATTCGGACGCGGGGCACGAGACGCCGGCGGCCCCGCCAGCGCATCACGACTCACACCTCACTCATCACCGGTTCTTCGTGTCCCTCCCCGCCGCTGCCATCAAACGTCCGGTCTCGACCGTCGCCGCCACGCTCGGCATCGTGCTGCTCGGGTCCGTGTCGTTAGGGCGCATGCCGGTCTCGTTGCTGCCGGACGTGACGCTGCCGGTGCTCACGATCCGCACGCTGTACCCGGACGCGGCCGCCACCGAGGTGAGCCGGTTCGTCGCCGAACCGATCGAGCGCGCCGTGGCCGCGACGCCGGGGCTCGTGGAGCTGCGCTCCGTGAGCCGGAATGGCGAGGCGACCACCACGCTGCGATTCGCGTGGGGCACCGACATGCAGGGCACGCTGCTCAACGTGCGCGAGCAGCTCGACAACGCGCGCGGCCAGCTGCCGGAACGCGCCGAGCGTCCCACGCTGCTGACGAGCGACCCCGGCGAGCGGCCGATCGCCGTCCTGGCGCTCAGCATCAAGGGGGACCTGCGCGAACTCGCCCGAACCGCCGAGGACGTCTACGCCCGCCGGCTGGAGCAGATCGGCGGCGTGGCCAGCGTGGCCGTGGTGGGAACGCCGAGCGACGAGATCCGGATCGAGGTGGACCCGGCCCGGATGCGCGGCCTGGGCATCACCAGCGATGACATCGCCAACGCGATCCGCGCGGCGAACGTCACCGGAACCGCCGGCACCATCCGGCGCGGCCAGTTCCGGTTCTCGGTCCGGGCGCTGACGGAGTTCCGGACGCCGTTCGAGATCGGCGACACGCCGGTCGGACCGCCCGGGAGCGGCATCAAGCTCAGGGACCTGGCCACCGTCGTGGTGAGCACGGCGGATCCGGTCACGCTCACGCGCCTCGACCGCGAACCCGCCGTCGGCCTCGTGGTCTACAAGGACGCCGGGTCGAACACGGTCTCGGTCACCAAGGAGCTGGAGCGCGTCGTGGACCAGCTCCGGACCGAGTTCCCGGGCATCACGCTCACCGTCGTCGCCGAGCAGGCCGACTTCGTGGTGGACGCGCTCTCCAACCTGGGCCAGGAGATCGTCCTCGGCGGCGCGCTGTCGCTGATCGTCATCCTCGTGTTCCTGCGGAACTGGCGGCTGTCGATCGCGATCGGCCTCATGATCCCGCTCTCGGTGCTCGTGGCCCTGGTGCTGCTCCAGGGCATGGGCGTGACGGTCAACGTCCTCTCGCTCGGCGGCCTCGCGCTCGGCGTGGGCCTGCTGATCGACAATGCCATCGTGGTCGCCGAAGCCTCGGCGCGGAAGCACGAGGAAGGAACGCCGATCGCCGAGGCGGCGCGAACCGCGACGGAGGAGGTCTCGGGTCCGCTCACGGCGGGCACGCTGACCACCATCCTCGTGTTCGGCCCGATCGTGTTCGTGCAGGGACTGGCGGCGGCGCTCTTCCGCGACCTGTCGCTGTCGGTGGTGACGTCCGTCGGGGCGTCGCTGATCCTGGCCCTGACGCTGATGCCGGTGATGGTCGTGGGACGGCGACGGCGCGCGGAGCGCAGCGCGGAGAGCCCGGAGTTGCCTGCGACCCGTCAGCCGCCACGACGAGGCGACCCGCTGTCGCGGCTCGGGCACCGCCTGGAGGCCTGGTACGAGCGCGGCATGTCGTGGTCGCTGGCCAACACCGGCGCGGTCTTCGGGATCACCCTGGTCGGAGTGGCCATCACCGTCTGGGTCGCGACGCGGCTGCCGCGCGAGATCCTGCCGCAGGTGGAGGAGCGTGTCGTGGTGGCGTCGCTGGCGCTCATGGAGGGGACGGCGATCGAGGAGACGACGCGCCAGGCCCGTCGCCTCGAGGACGCCGCGCACGCGGCCGGATCGCGCGGCGTGTACGCGCGCGTCGGCGTCGCCACCGACGAGGAGATCCTGGCCG
>JABWBJ010000143.1 GCA_013360595.1 Gemmatimonadaceae bacterium
CGCTCCCCCGCACGTGCGCGCACGCCCCCCGCACGCGAACGCGCACCCGCCGACCCGAGCGCGCTGTGGTAGCATCGGCCACCTTCCGCCCATGTCCAAGTCCAATTCGGACACGCAGAGCAATCCCCTCCTGAGCTGGGGACAGTACCGCCAGAAGATCGATCGGGACGTGCTTCACCTTGCGATCGCCTGGTCGTGCGACGAGCCGCGCCGCATCGGCGAGGTGGCGGCGATCATGGAGCCGTGCATCCTCGGCCGCGGCCTGCCGCCGTCCGACGACTCGGTGCCGCGCACCTTGTTCCACCAGCAACGTCCCGTCGAGCCGGGCCGGATGGCGCCGCTCGATGGACCGCACGTCTCCCGGCGCCAGCTCGAGCTGACGCCGCTGCGGGACGGCACGCTCAAGGTGCGCTCGTTGAGTCGTCGCCCGTTGATCCTGCACGGCGAGATCGTGGAGCGCGGGGTGGTGCGGCCAGGGGATACGGTGACGGTGCAGGACGTGCTGGTGCTGCTCGTGGTGCAGCGGAGGTGTCGCCGGCCGACGCTCCCCATCTGCTCGCCGGTGCCCGTGTTTCCATTCGGCGAGGCCGACGCCTACGGTATCGTCGGAGAGAGCTCCGCCGCGTGGGCGCTGCGCGAGGCGATCGCGTTCGCCGCGAGCTCCGGAAAGCACGTGCTGGTGCTCGGCGAGAGCGGCGTCGGCAAGGAGCTCGCCGCGCGCGCCATTCACGCGCTGTCGCCGCGCCGCGACGGGCCCTTCATCGCGCGCAATGCGGCGACGTTCCCCGAGAGCCTCATCGACTCCGAGCTGTTCGGATCGGCCAAGAGCTACCCGAACGTCGGCAGCCCCGAGCGCCCCGGCCTCCTCGGCGAGGTGGACGGGGGCACGCTGTTCCTCGACGAGATCGGGGAGCTGCCGGAGCGGCTCCAGGTCCACCTCCTGCGCGTGCTCGACGGGGGCGGCGAGTACCAGCGCCTCGGCGAGCCATTCATGCGCCGCGCGAATTTCCGGCTGGTCGCGGCGACGAACCGGCCGGCCGAGGCGCTCAAGCCCGACTTCCTGGCGCGGTTCAAGGTCCAGGTGGAGGTGCCCGGGCTGGACCGCCTGGTGGGGGCCGGCGTGTTCTACGGGGCGGCGATGACCGAGGCCGCGGCGGTCCGGAATCAGGACGTCGTGGTCGTCGGCGGCGCCAACTCGGCGGGCCAGGGGGCGATGTTCTTCTCCCGGTATGCGCGCAAGGTGACGATGGTGATTCGGGGCGGCTCGCTGGCGGCTGGCATGTCGCAGTACCTCGTGGAGCGCATCGGCCACACCCCAAACATCCACGTCCGGCTGAACACGAAGGTGACCGGCGTCCAGGGCGAGGCGCGGCTCGGCGGCGTGGAGGTCACCAACACCGCGACCGGGACAGTCGAGACGATTCCGGCCTGCGGGTTGTTCATCTTCATCGGCACCGCTCCGCGGACGGACGTCGTCCGCGACCTCGTGCAGCTGGACGCGCAGGGCTTCATTCTCACCGGACCGGACCTGATGACCGACGGCAAGCGACCCCGGGGATGGACGCTCGCCCGCGACCCGTTCCTGTTCGAGACCAGCGTGCCGGGGATCTTCGCCGCCGGTGACGCGCGGTCCGGGTCGGGCAAGCGCGTGGCGTCGGCGGTCGGCGAGGGATCCGCGACGGTGCGCCTGGTTCACTCCTATCTCCAAACGGTATGATCGCTGCCGATCCGGCTGTCGTCGACCGCCTGGCGACGGTGCGCGTCCTGAAGAACGTACCGCGCGCGGAACTCGAGTGGCTGGCCGCCCACGGCCGGTTCGAGTCGTTCAAGGCGGGGACCATCATGCGCCCGCACGACCTTCCGATCCCCGGGCTGTCGCTGATGCTGAAGGGCACGATCAGCATCCACGTCGAACGCGCCGGCGTGAAACGGCGCGTGATGGAATGGCACGAGGGCGACCTCACGGGGGCGCTGCCGTATTCACGGATGACGGTGCCGCCCGGCAACACGGTCGTGCACGAGGACGCCGAGCTGTTCACGGTGGACCGGGAACACTTCCGGGAGCTCACCGTGGCCTGCCCGGAGTTCACCGCGATCTGCGTCCACACCATGCTCGATCGCGCGCGCCACTTCACGTCGACGTCGCAGCAGGACGAGAAGATGGTGTCGCTGGGCAAGTTCTCGGCGGGCCTGGCGCACGAGCTGAACAACCCGGCGTCCGCGGCCACGCGGAGCGCCAAACGGCTGGCCGAACAGATGGACGAGGCGGAGGATGCCGCGCGCACGCTGGCCGGGATCACGCTCAACGAGCGGCAGCTGGCCGTGCTCGACGAGGTCCGGGCGATGTGCCACGTGTTGCCCCCCGCGTTCCTGGACTCGCCGCTGGACCGGGCGGATCGGGTCGACGCGATCGCCGAGTGGCTGGAGGACCACGGTGGGGACATCGACCAGGCCACGCCCCTGGCGGAGACCGCCGTGACGGTCGAGTCCCTGGAGAAGCTTGCGAGCGTGATGTCCGGCGAGTGTCTGGAGGATTCGCTCCGCTGGCTTTCGGCCTGTTGCGCCGTCCGCCAGGCGTCGAACGAGCTGCAGGAGTCGACGCGCCGGATCTCCGAGCTCGTGGCGTCGGTGAAGGGCTTCACCTACATGGGGCGCGCGACGGTCCCCGAGCCGGTCAACGTGGGCCGCGGGCTCAAGGACACGGCCCGAATCGTGGCCAGCAAAGCGCGGGACAAGAACGTCACGCTCAAGCTCGAGGTCGATCCGGACATGCCGCCGGCGCGAGCCTTCGGGAGCGAACTGAACCAGATCTGGATCAACCTGATCGAGAACGCGCTCGACGCCGTGCCGTACGGCGGCGAGATCACCGTCAGGGCGGCCCGGGAGTTCGACTTCATCGTGGTCCGGGTCATCGACAACGGGCATGGGATCCCGGCCGACATCCGGGACCGCATCTTCGACCCCTTCTTCACGACGAAGCCGGTGGGCGAAGGGACGGGCATGGGACTCGATATCGTCCGGCGTCTCGTGTTCCAGCAGAGCGGCGAGATCGACGTGACGTCGGAGCCGGGGCGCACGGAGTTCCGGGTGGCCCTGCCGGTGGCGGGTGCAACGACCGGGCAGTATCCCGTCCCGGCGGCCCCCTCGACGTCCACGGAGGGTTGAACGGCCCGAAGAAAACCCGATAAATTGCGCGAATGGCCGACCGTGCTCCGTTCGCCCTCCAGTCGCCGTTCGAACCCGCCGGAGATCAGCCGCGCGCCATCGCCGAGCTGACGGCGGGACTCGAACGCGGCGACCGGTTTCAGACGCTGCTTGGCGTCACCGGATCCGGGAAGACGATGACGATGGCGCACGCCGTCGCCAACCACGGCCGGCCGACGCTGGTCCTCTCGCACAACAAGACGCTGGCGGCGCAGCTGTACGGCGAACTGAAGAGCTTCTTCCCGACGAACGCGGTCGAGTACTTCATCTCGTACTACGACTACTACCAGCCGGAAGCGTACGTCCCCACCACGGACACGTACATCGAGAAGGACGCGTCGATCAACGAGGACATCGACCGGCTGCGGCTGCGCGCGACCTCCAGCCTCATGGAACGGGAGGACGTGATCATCGTGGCGACCGTGAGCGCGATCTACGGCCTCGGCGACCCGGTGGAGTACCGCGAGCAGATGGTCATGCTGGAGAAGGGACAGCGCATCGCGCGGAACACGATCCTCCGCCAGCTGGTGAACATCCAGTACTCCCGGAACGACGCGGCCTTCGAGCGCGGCACCTTCCGGGTGCGCGGGGACACGGTGGAGATCTTCCCGGCGTACGAGGAGCAGGGGGTCCGGATCGAGCTGTGGGGGGACGAGATCGAACGGATCTCCAAGATCAACGCGCTCACCGGCGAGACGATCGCGGTGCTGGAGCGCGCCGGGATCTATCCGGCGAAGCACTTCATCACCAACCGGCCGAGCCTGGAGCGCGCGGTCGCGGCGATCCGCGAAGAGCTCGCCGAGCGCCTGACGAGCCTGCGGAACGCGGGGAAGCTCCTCGAGGCGCAGCGGCTCGAATCGCGGACGAACTTCGACGTCGAGATGATGCTGGAGATCGGCACCTGCGCCGGCATCGAGAACTACTCCCGGCACCTCTCGGGCCGGAAGCCGGGGGAGCGTCCCGCCTGCCTCCTCGACTACTTCCCGGCTGATTTCCTGGTGATCGTGGACGAGTCGCACGTCACGCTGCCGCAGGTTCGCGGCATGTACAACGGCGACCGCGCCCGCAAGGAGGTGCTGGTCGAGTACGGATTCCGCCTGCCGTCGGCGCTCGACAACCGGCCGCTGATCTTCGACGAATTCCTGTCGCTGGTGCCCAGGGCGCTGTTCGTCAGCGCCACCCCGTCGGATCTCGAGCTCCAGCTGTCCGACGGCGTGGTGGTCGAGCAGATCATCCGGCCGACCGGGCTGATCGATCCGGAGATCGAAGTGCGCCCAGTGCGCGGACAGGTGGATGACCTGCTCAACGAGATCAGGATCCGCGAGCGCCGCGGGGAGCGGGTCCTCGTGACGACGCTGACCAAGCGGATGGCCGAGGACCTGACGGACTATCTGCAGCAGGTCGGGGTGCGCGTGCGCTACATGCACTCGGACATCGACGCGATCGAACGCATGGAGATCGTGCGCGGCCTGCGGCTCGGCGAGTTCGACGTGCTGGTCGGGATCAACCTGCTGCGCGAGGGGCTCGACATGCCGGAGGTGTCGCTGGTGGCGATCCTCGACGCCGACCAGGAGGGGTTCCTGCGCAGCGACCGGTCGCTCATTCAGACGGTGGGCCGGGCCGCCCGCCACGTGCGGGGGCGGGCGATCTTCTACGCGGACCGGATCACGGATTCGATGAAGCGCTGCCTGGACGAGACGGCGCGCCGCCGCGAGCTGCAGCTCCGACACAACGCCGAGCACGGGATCACGCCGCGCGGCGTGTCCAGGAGCGTCGACGAGGTGCGGTTCATCACGCGGGTCGCGGACGCCCGGATGGAGACGGAAGAGCGCGAGCGGCTCCGGAAGGTGGCCGAGCAGGGGGCGTCGTACAATGCGGCCCAGCTGGACGAGATGATCGAACGCCTCGAGAAGGAGATGCGAGTGGCGGCCGAGGAGCTGGATTTCGAGACGGCCGCCCGGCTGCGGGACGAGGTGTTCGACCTGCGGGCGAAGCGCGATGCCAAGCCACGCAAACGGGACGCCTTCGCCGCGATCCGCTCCGCACGATGAGCGGGGAGTGGACGGCGGGTAGCCGGCAGGCGAGTGGTTTGCCCATCCTCCAGTCCCCACCGCGTCCCGTCTCGTTGGACGAGCTCCGCGCCTGGGGGCACCGCCTCGGCGAGCGACTCCGGCCGCCGGCCCTGGTCGCGCTGAGCGGCGAACTCGGGGCGGGGAAGACCACCTTGGCTCAGTCGATCTGCAACGGTGTTGGCGTTCGCGAGGATGTGACCAGCCCGACGTTCGCGCTCGTGAATCAGTATGAGGCTGACGGGACAACCGTCTACCATCTCGACCTCTACAGACTTCGTGGACCGGATGATCTCACGAATCTGGGTTGGGACGATATTGTCAACAGCAACGCGATGGTTATCGTCGAGTGGCCGGACCGCGCGGCCGATCGCCTTCCACCGGACGCGATTCACATCGTCCTCGAACATGTCCCGGGGGACGAATCGCACCGCCGCCTGACCGCGGGACGCGCATGATCGCCGTCGCCCTCGACGCGGCCACCTACAGCGGCTCGGTGGCGCTCATCCGGGATGGAACCGTGGCCGGGGATGCGACCGCGGCCATGCGCGGGAAGGATGAGGAGCGCCTGATGCCGGCGCTGGCCTCGCTGCTCGAGCGCCACGCGGTGCCCCCGCGGGCCATCGAGGCGGTTGCCTGTGGCGCCGGGCCCGGCAGCTTCACGTCGCTCCGCATCGCTGCCGCGATCGCCAAGGGCTTAGCCGCGGCGCGCGCGATCCCGTTGCTGGTCGCGCCCTCGCCGCTGCTCGTGATCGCGGGGGCGTGGCCGGCCTTGCCACCCGGACGGTACATCGCCGCGCTGGATGCCATGCGCGGCGACTGCTTCTGTCAGGAAGTCGAAGTCGCTGACACCGGCGAGCTCCGACCGGGACCGGCCTGGCGCTCCTCGCGCGCGGAGGCCGTGACCAGGGCCGCCGAACTGAACGCGACGCTGGCGGGACCGATGGAGACCGTGCCGCGGGAGCCGCTCGCCCGCGGGTTCGCGGTGCTCATCGCGCAGGGACTGGTGACGAACGCGGACCTCGTCTCGTGGGAACCGGACTATGGCCGCAAGGCCGAGGCGCAGGTCCGGTGGGAGGCTGCGCACGGCCGG
>JABWBJ010000144.1 GCA_013360595.1 Gemmatimonadaceae bacterium
CGGCGGCGCCGGCGGGCGGGGAGGCGGTGGCGGCTTCGGCGGTGGCGCAGCGCCCTTAGCGCCCCCGGGCGACTACCTCGTCACGCTCACCATTGGCGGCCAGACGTACCGGCAGAAGCTCCGCGTGGAGCGACTCGAGGGCTTTGGCGAGGTGCCGAGGTAGGGCAACCGACGCTGGTTGCTGATTGCTGCCTGCTGGGGCTGCCGCTACGTGCTGGGGCTGGAGCTGGAGCTGGAGCTGGAGCTGGGGCTGGATGGCCCACGAAGCACCAGCACCAGCTCGCAGCGGCAGCAGGCAGCAACCAGCCCCGAGGTCCCTAGCTGACCATCCCGTTGGCCGGCATCATCGGTGAAGCGCCGACGCGGACCTGGAGCCGCACGTCGGCTCGCTGTTCGTTGTCGAGCGAAATCCGCATCACGTAGCCACCGGCGGAGTCGATCGGAAGGTCAACCGGGGCAATCAGCGGAAAATCCATCTCCGTGACGGTCGGCGGCGGGGGAGTGATCTCGATCTGTCCGCCCGAGTTCCACAGTTCGTCCCCGGACGGATTGATCCACTGCAGGGTCATCGAGTGGATCCCGATGTCCGTGCGGTTCCCCTTGAGCCGCACCACGAGGTGCGCCCGCGGGTGCACGGCGGGGAGAGTGGCCACCTGCACGGCGTCGAAGACGCCGAGGATGTTCAGCTTCCCCTCCTGGGAGAGGTTCGCCGCGTCGGCGAAAAGCGCGAAGGATACATGCATGGTGAATAGTGGCGAGCGATGAGCGATGAGAGAAGAGGGGCGCCCTGACTCACGCTCAAGTGTGAGCCGCCGGCGTCAGGTACAAGCCGCCAGCGTCAGGTGCAGGCCGTCAGCGTCAGGTGCAAGCTGTCAGCTCTCAGCTGTCATCGCTCATCGCTCATCGCTCATCGCTATTTTTCGTCGATGCCTCCCTCCCGCCGCCAGGTACTGCTGGTCGACGCGATGCTCGTCGCCATGGCGCTCATCTGGGCGGTGAACTACAGCGTCCTGAAGTTCGGGACGCGCGAGGTGTCGCCGCTCGCATACAACGGCGTCCGCATCCCGGCGGCCGCGGCGCTGCAGTTCGCCGTCGCCCGCGCCCTGGGGCTCGGCTCGGTGCCCCGGACCGATGCGCTCCGACTGATCGCGCTCGGCATGCTCGGGAACGGAGTCTACCAGTATTTCTTCATCCTGGGTCAGGCGCGCTCCCGGGTGGCGACGACGGTGCTCATGCTGGCCTCCGGTCCGGCGCTGGCGGCGATCCTCGGACGCGTCCGGGGGTCGGAGATCCTCACTCGGCGCTCGTGGAGCGGCATCGGGCTGCAGCTGGCCGGGGTGTCCTTCGTGGTGCTGGGATCGGTGGGGGCGACGGGCGGCCGGGACAGCCCGGTGGGGGCAGCCCTCGTCTTCGCGTCCGCGGTGAGCTGGGCGCTCTTCTCGGTTCTGGTTCAGCCGCTGACGAAGGCGGTGCATGGACTGCACGTTGGGGCGTACACAATGGCCGGAGGCGCGCTGGTGTCGATCCTCGTCGGCGTTCCCGACATCGCGGCCACGCCCTGGCCCGAGCTCTCCCCGGCGGTCTACGGTGCACTCGCGTACTCGACGATCGGCGCGATGGTGATCGCCTACCTCTTCTGGTACCACGGCGTCCGCACGCTTGGGCCGACGCATACCTCGATGTACTCGAATACGCAGCCGCTGCTGGCGATGGCCGTGGCGTGGGCGACGCTGGGCGAGGTGCCGACGCGTTGGCAGGTGAGCGGCGCGGTCTGCATCATGAGCGGTCTGATCATGGCGCGCACGGCGGCGCACGAGCCCGAGGGAGGGTGAGTGCGGACCGTGGAGCGGCTGGTCCTGTTCGACATCGACGGCACGCTGTTGCGCAGCCACGGCGCCGGCCGCCGCGCGATGGAAGCGGCGCTGGTCGCGACGTTCGGCACGACCGGGCCGCCGCGATACCGGTACGATGGAAAGACGGACCGTCAGATCGTGCGCGAGCTGATGGGAGCCGCGGGGTTCGACGACGCGACGATCGACGAGCGGATGCCGGCCGTGGTGGAGCGATACGTCGCCGGCCTGCAGGCGGAACTGGCGCATCCGGCGACACGGGTCGAAGCGCTCACCGGCGTGATGGACTTGCTGGAGGCGCTCGCCCAGCGGACCGATTGGGTGGTCGGCCTGCTGACCGGGAACCTCGAACCGGGGGCCGAGCACAAGCTGAATGCCGCCGGGATCCCGTTCGGGCGGTTCGCGATCGGCGCGTACGGGTCGGACCACGAGATCCGGTCGGCACTGCCGGCGATCGCGCAGCGGCGGGCGCGGGAGCGCCTGGGGATTCACGTGGAGGGCACGTCGATGGTGATCGTGGGCGACACGCCCGCGGACATCCAGTGCGGCCAGCCGATCGGGGCCCGAGCGATCGCGGTCGCCACGGGCCAGTACTCCGAGTCGGCACTGGCGGCGCACGCGCCGCACGCGGTGTTCCGCGACCTGAGCGACACCGGCGCCGTACTGGCGGCGATCGATGCCTGACGCCGCGCTGGAGTGGACGGTCTCCAGCGCATCGGGCCGCTGGGAACGGGGAGAAGGAACAGGAGGGGAGGCGCTCCGGCTCGCGGGTCCGGCCCGTCTCCGCCTGACGAGTGAGGGCGTGGCGATCGACGCGGCGCACGGTGCGTCCCTGCGGATCCGGTTCGACGAGCTCGAGGGCGACGCGCTCATGAACGCGCTCGCGCTCTTCAACCCGTCGGGGTACTCGTCGTTCGGGGTGGTCAACACGCCCGCGTGGCGCTCGGCGCTGGTGCCGTCCACGAACGGACACGGCACGGCGAACGGTCTGGCTCGCATCTACGCCGCGCTGGCCGAACGGGGCCGGCTGCTATCGACCGAGCTGCTCGACCACGCGACCCATACCTGCGCCCGCGGCCAATGCGCCATCCTGGGTGAGCAGATCGAGGTGGGTCTCGGCTTCACGCCGACCACCGCCCGCCGGCCGCTCGGGCCGAATCCCGACAGCTTCGGCCACTTCGGCACCGGTGGTGCGCTCGGGTTCGCTGATCCCGCCGCGCAGCTGGGGTTCGGGTACGTGATGAACCACGTCATCCCGCGCTGGCAGAGCCCCCGCAACCGCGCACTGATCGACGCGGTGTACGCGTCGCTGTGACCTGCGTTTCCGACCATCCTTCCTCGGCCTCGGCCTCGCCGCCCGGTGACCGGCAGTCGGTCGGGCTGCCAGGGCTTCGCCGGGTCGGTGATCCCGGCACACCTGAGCGCGCCCGCGACGCTGCGCGAGAGGTGAAGTTCAGTCTCGACACATCTCGGTCGCGTTGTATGGTCTGCCCGCACATGGCGACGAAGCCCTCCGGGAAGAAGAAGGTCTCCGCGACGAAGCTCTCCGCACCCCCGAGCCAGCGGTTCGAGTGCCGCGACTGCCCGGCCCGGTGCTGCCGGCTGCCCTGGAGCATCCGCTTCAGCGGCGAGGAGGCCCAGCGCTACCTCTCCGACCCGTGGGTGCGGGAGCGCGCGGGGCGCGAAGGGGCCCAGGTCATCGAGCGCGGGGTCCTGCCCATGCGCGAGAAGGACCGCCGGCTGGAGTGCGTCTTCCTGGACGAGGACATGCTCTGCAGCCTCCAGAAGCGGTTCGGCCACAGCTACATCCCGCGCGCGTGCCAGGCATTCCCCTTCGGATTCATCCATGACGAGGAGAACGCGGTCGTCGCCCAGCTCTCCCGCCTCTGCCCGTCGATTCGTGACAACTATGGCGAGCCCGTCGACAAACAGCTGAAAGATAAGCTCCGGCAGAAAGGCGAGCCGGAGCGGATGTCGAAGGCGATGGCGACGCTGAAGGGCATGATCCTCTCCCAGCCCCAGTATATCCGTGTGGCGAGGCATTGGGAGGAGCAGCTCGCGGCCGGCGCGTCGCCGGCGGCCGTGCTCGCGCGGCTCTACGATTGGATGTACGCGTTCGAGGGAGCGCTCCCCCATGGATCCGAGCGCGCCGCGGACGCGGCCGTGCAGGCGGCCCTGGAGCGCGCGCACGCGAGCGAGGTCGAGCCGCTCTCGCCCCGCCCGAGCCCCTCGTTCCATGCGCGCGTGCTCTTCGCCTACCTGCTGGGCAACCTCTGCTACCCCTCGCGGGTCCGGCAGGCCCACCGCGTCGAGCAGGCGCCGGCGCGGCTCCAGGCGCTGCGCAGCTTCGGGAACAAGGCCGCCTGGATGCTGGGGCGGGGCACCGTCGATATGCTGTTCGTCCCCAGGCCGTTCAAGCTGCAGCGGGTGCGCGCGGTCGAGCGCTTCCTTTCGGCGGAGGAGGGGGCGCTCGTCAGCGAATACCTGCGCCTCGTGGTGCAGCGGCGGAACATCTTCATCCAGCCGCGGCACCTCCTGGCCGGGGTGCTCGACCTGTCGCTCGCGACCGTCGTGATCTCCCGCTTCGCGCGCTGCCGGGCCGCGGCCGAGGAGAGGACCCGCGTGACGCCGGACGACGTGCGGGAGGGCATCGGCGTCGCGGAGCTCCTGCTCCTGAGCCACGCCAACGTCTCCGAGCAGGGCAGGCTGATGAAGAACCTGCGCTGGCTCCTCTTGACGAACCGCGAGCGCTTCCGGCACGTGCTGGCCACGGAGGCGTGACCCGAGCGCCTCGATCGGCGGCGGCGCCCTCCGCCCCAAACCCCGGATTCGATGGCCTGGCCACGAGATCGCCCGGTGCTCCTTGGGCTTGTCTCGCCGGCCTCCGCGGGCGATATCAGGCGACCCCACCTGGAGATGTCACCGTGAAAAACTTCCGTCGCATTGCTCTCGGTTGCCTGGTCGCCTTCGCCATTCCCGCCTGCGCGGAGCAGGGCGCCACCCTGCCGGAGGAGACCGGCGCCGCCGCCGACGCGGCCACCGCCACCCGGATCTACGCCTCGGAGGGGACGCTCGACCTGTCCTTCGAGACCCTCGGCACCTTCGAGGAGCGGGACGGCGTCCGCGCCCTCATCCTCCGCGGCACGGCGAACCGCTACCTGAAGAGCGTGTTCAGCTTCGTCCCGGATGACGCCTTCGGCCAGGCGAACATCATCAGCGAGCGCCGGCTCGAGGTCGTGATCCACGAGGGCCACGAGCTGAACACGCTGCTGTCGGGGCTGCCGCTCTTCGTCTCCGTCGAGACCTTCACGGGCTCGCCCACCCAGTACACCGCGCGCGTCGAGGTCTCGACGCGGTTCTACGATTTCCTCGGATCGAGCTCCATCTGGATCGACGAGGCAGTGCAGCCCTTCTATGCCGTGAACGGCACCGACAACATCGTCTACCGCGGCAGCGTCGACGCGCCCGCGGGCGATCTCACCGTGACGGCGCCCGACGGCGCGCCGGCGGCCGCGCCGGTGGACGCGGACACCTACCGCCTCGACTGGTCGTACGCGGACCTGCACGACGCCATCGATCCGCACACCGAGCGGCTCACCTTCACCGCGACGGGCGCTGACGGGACCACCGCGACGAAGTCGTCGCGCCTCGTCGCCCGGGTGGTGGGGCTCGCGCTCACGTCCGGCGATCCATACCAGGTGTGGCCGGCGCCCGCGTGCGAGCCGGCCGTCTATGATTGCTATCACAGCCAGCCCGCGGGCACGACCGACTTCGCGGCCTGCGGGTCCTACCGCCAGGTCCAGCGCTGCGTTGCTTCGCAGGCGTGCGACGTCGTCCAGGAGCCGCTGTCGCTCACGCCGATCGAGGCATCCTCGCTGGAGCCGGCGCGCGCGGCGTGGAACCAGGGGTCGACCGGCTTCAACTGGCGCAACCTCCAGCCCATCGCCGCGTTCGACACGCCGGAGTGCCCGGAGGAGCCGGTCACGATCGCGGGCGTGCTGGATGAGATCGCCGCGATGGAACAGAGCCAGTCGCCCGCTGAATACGGGACCTTCACCGATCGGAACGGCCTGTCCGCGAGCGTGTTCTTCGGGTCGAGCGGCGGCAGCGCGCTGCTCACCGCGATCGACGCCTTCGCGGGCGGCGGCGACATCGAGGCGTGGCTCTACACCGAGCAGGTGCCGTGCCATAACTGCACCGACTTCGCGGATCGCGCCGTGCTCCTCTACCCGCAGAGCGGCGTCGTCCTCGTGCTCGACGGCAATCACGGCTACGACTCCTGATCCCTGCCGGGCACGCCCCACGCGCGACGGATGCGCTGGGGCTGTCCGCCGGCCCTCCGGGGCATGCCCTCACCGCGCGGGGATGGCCCCGCTCGGCGACCGGAAGGCTACCGCTGGCCGCGATCGTGACCCAGGTACGGGTACGAGATCCGCTCTCGCGGGCATACGGAATGAGCAAGAGACGCCGGGGAAATCGCGCCGCTGCGCCCGATCGAGCGCGGCTG
>JABWBJ010000145.1 GCA_013360595.1 Gemmatimonadaceae bacterium
CGACGCGGCGGCGCCGGCGCTCCCGGCCGGCAAGCGCGCTCTCGCGGTCGCCGACATGTACCGGGTGCGGTCGGTCGGCAATCTCCAGATTTCGCCCGACGGCGAGTGGCTGCTGTACACCGTCTCCCAGGCCGACTCGACCCGTGACCGGACGGAGTCGGACCTGTACCTGGCGCGGTGGGATGGCACGCGGACGATCCGGCTGACCTACTCGCCCGAGGCCGAAGGAGCGCCCCGGTTCAGCCCCGACGGCCGGTACGTCTCGTACCTGTCGTCGCGCGGGGCCCCGTCCACCGGGCCGAACGCGGGGGCGCAGGTCTGGCTCCTCGACCGCCTGGGTGGCGAAGCGCAGAAGCTCACGGAGGTGCGGGGCGGGGTCTCCGGCTACGCCTGGTCGCCGGACAGCCGGCGCCTGGTCCTCACCGTGAAGGACGTGCATCCCGATGTCCTGCGGCCGCCGCTGCCCGACACGTCCCGGCAGCGTCCGCCCGGCCCGATCGTCGTGGACCGATACGCGTTCAAGCAGGACGGCGAGGGGTACCTCGGGAACCGGCGGACGCACCTGTACCTGTTCGAGGTCGCCACGAAGAAGATCGACCAGTTGACGACGGGGCGGTACGACGAGACCGCGCCGGCCTGGTCTCCGGACGGACAATCGATCGCCTTCGTGTCCGAGCGTACCGGCGATCCCGACCGGCATAACGACGCCAACGTGTACGTGGTCGAGGCCCGGGTCGGCGCGCAGCCGCGCCAGCTGACCACCTGGGATGGGCCCGATGGTGGTCGCCTCGCGTGGAGCCCGGATGGGCGTCACATCGCCTACCTCCAGGGGAGCGAGGCGAAGCTGTACGCCTACAGCCTCGACAAGCTCGCCCTGGTGACCGTGGAGACGGGAACCGTACGCGTCCTGACGGCCCAGACGGATCGCGCCGTGAGCTTCCCGGCCTGGTCGGCGGACGGATCGACGATCACCGTGCGTCTCGAGGACGACCGGGCCGTGCACCTGGCGCGCGTGCGAGTGGCGGACGGGTCGGTGACGCGCGTCATCGAAGGACGCCGAGTGGTGAACGACTTCGCGCAGGCGCCGAACGGCCGCCTGGCGGTGCTCGCCGCCACCGCCACCCAGCCGCCGGAGGTATTCGCGCTCGACAACGGCGCCCTCCGCGCCGTGACGACGGAGAATGCGGGCTGGCTCGCGGCCGTGCAGCTCGGCGCCACCGAGGACTTCACGGCGCGCGGGACAGACGGGACCATCGTCAACGGACTCGTGGTCAAGCCGCCGACGTACCGGGCCGGCACGCGCTACCCGACGCTCCTCCGCATTCATGGTGGCCCGAACTCGCAGGACCAGCACGCGTTCAGCTTCGAGCGCGAGCTGTTCGCAGCCAACGGATACGTCGTGCTGGCGGTGAATTACCGCGGCAGCTCGGGCCGCGGGCAGGAGTACCAGAAGGCGATCCAGGCCGACTGGGGGAACAAGGAGGTGCAGGACCTGCTGGCCGCGGTGGATCATGCCGTCGCGGCGGGGATCGCCGACTCCACGCGCCTCGGCATCGGCGGTTGGAGTTACGGCGGCATCCTGACGAACTACACGATCGCCACGACCACGCGCTTCAGGGCGGCGACGAGTGGCGCCGGCAGTTCACTGCAGACGACCATGTACGGGACCGACCAGTACATCTACCAGTACGACAACGAGATCGGTCCGCCCTGGGAGCAGAAGGCGCTCTGGGACAAGCTGTCCTACCCGTTCTGGCAGGCGAACCGGATCAGGACGCCCACGCTGTTCCTGGGCGGCGAGAACGACGACAACGTGCCGATCACCGGCAGCGAACAGATGTACCAGGCGCTCCGGAGCCAGGGGATCGAGACGCAGCTGATCGTCTATCCCAACCAGAACCACAGCATCACGCTGCCGTCGTATCAGAAGGACCGGTACGAACGGTATCTCGCCTGGTACGCGAAGTATCTCAGGGGGGCGGCGAGTTAGGACGGCGCGCTGGTTGCTGATTGCTGCCTGCTGCTGCTGCAGCAGCTTGCTGGGGCTGGGTGCTGGCGCTGGTGCTGGTGCTGGTGCTGGTGCTGGTGCTGGGTGCTGGGTGCTGGTGCTGGTGCTGGCGCTGGTGCTGGTGCTGGTGCCGCTGCTCAGGCTGGTGCTGTGCGCTCGAAGCTCGACGCCTGGCGCTCGACGCTCGACGCTCGACGCCTGTGCCTCAGCCGGTGATCGGTTCGAATCTGGCCTGGAAGAAGCGCAGGTAGCGCGGCTCGTACACCATCCGCAGGCCGTGCGCGCGGGTGCGCTCGTCGAACACGCTCTTGACCGACTCGGCCACGACGTCCATGTGCGCCTGCGTGTACACGCGGCGCGGGATCGTCAGGCGGGTCAGCTCCAGGTTCGGACGATGGTGGTCGCCGGTCACGGGGTCGCGTCCGGCGCTCACGATGCCGCGCTCCATGGCCCGGATACCCGAGTCGAGGTACAGCTCGGCGGCGAGCGTCTGCGCCGGAAAACGATCCTGCGGCAGATGGGCGTAGAACGCGCGCGCGTCGAGGAAGATGGCGTGGCCGCCCACGGGCTGGACGATGGGGATCTCCCAGTCGGTGAGGAGGGCGCCCAGGTACCGGACCTGACCGATCCGGGCACGAACGTAGTCGTCCTGGAGCGATTCCTCGATCCCGATGGCGATCGCTTCCATGTCCCGCCCCGCGAGCCCGCCGTACGTGTGCAGGCCCTCGTAGAGGACCACGAGGTTGCGCAGCTCTTCGAAGAGCCCCTCGTCGTCCACCGCGACCCAACCGCCGATGTTGACCAGCGAGTCCTTCTTGCTGCTCATCCAGGCGCCGTCGGTGTAGCCGCAGAACTCGCGCACGATGTCGGCGATCGACCTGTCGCCGTACCCCTCCTCGCGCTCCTGGATGAAGAACGCGTTCTCGACCAGCCGCGTCGCGTCCAGGAAGATGCGAATGCCGTGCGGCCGGCAGAGTTCGCGCAGGGCGCGGACGTTGGCCATGCTGACCGGCTGCCCGCCCGCCATGTTGACGGTCGCCGCCAGGCTGACGTAGGCGATGCGCTCCGCTCCCTCGCGCTCGATGAGCGCGGCGAGCTCGGCGAGGTCGACGTTCCCCTTGAAGGGATGGTGGAGGGCGGCGTCGTGGGCCTCGGGGATGACGACGTCGGTGAAGGTGCCGCCGGCCAGTTCCTGGTGGGCGCGCGTCGTCGTGAAGTACATGTTGCCGGGGACGATCTGACCGGGACGGATCGCGGACTTGCTGAGCAGGTGCTCGGCCCCACGCCCCTGGTGCGTGGGCACGACGTGGCGGTACCCGTACCGGCGCTGGATGGTCTCTTCGAGGTGGTAGAAGTTGCGGCCGCCGGCGTACGCCTCGTCGCCGAGCATCAGACCGGCCCACTGCCGGTCGCTCATGGCGTTGGTGCCGCTGTCCGTCAGGAGGTCGATGTAGACGTCGTCCGATCTGAGGAGGAAGGTGTTCCAGCCGGCGCCGCGCAACGCCGCCGTGCGCTGGTCGCGGGAGACGACGCGCAACGGCTCGACCATCTTGATCTTCCACGGCTCGGCCCAGGACCGGCGGCCGGCCTGCTGGCCCATCGTGCGGGAGACGTTGGTGGACATGCGCGGTGCGGGGGGGGGGGACGGAATCCAGCGGCGCAACGTGCACCTGCGTGTCGGAGGCGACGGTCAGGGCTTCCCTGAGGCGCGGGCGGGGATTCCTGTACGAGCGTCGAGCGTCGAGCGTCGAGCGTCCAGCGTCGAGCGTCCAGCGTCGAGCGTCCAGCGCCAAGCGTCGAGCGCCGAGTGCCCTGCGTCGGCGCGTCGCTCGCGGCTCCAGCCGCCCGGCGCCAGCTGCCAGCGCCAGCCCCAGCTGCCAGCCCCAGCTCCAGCTCCAGCCCCAGCTCCAGCTCCAGCTCCAGCTCCAGCTCCAGCTCCAGCCCCAACAGCCCAGCAGCCCAGCCCCAGCACGCAGCGGCAGCCCCAGCAGGAAGCAAAAGGCAACCAGCGGTCTCTAGTAACGCGCTGTAACCCCCGCCAGCAGCTGGCACAGCGCGGCCGCCACCACGCTCATCGACAGTCCCCAGACCAGGAGCTTCCGGAAAAGCTCACGCGCCTCCACCGGGTCCGCCACCGCCGCCACGCACAGCGCGCCTAACGTCGACAGCGGCGACACGTCCACCATCGCCGACCCCACGTTGATGCTGAGCGCCACCGCCAGCGGATCCCCGCCGCCGACCTTCTCGACCAGCCCCGGCACCGTGGGCAGGAAGGCGGGCAGCACCACGCCCGCCGTGCTGCTCCAGCTCGAGATGAGCCCTGTCACGAATGCCACCACGCCGTTGATCGTCACCGGCGACGCCAGCCGCGCGAGCATCGCCGTGAACAGCTCCATGCCGCCCGTCTTCTCCAGCACGGAGATGAGCACCGTCACGCCGCACACCATGACGATCACGCCCCACGGAATCCGCTTCATGGCCGCCGTCTCGTCGGCCAGCGACAGGAGCACCAGGAGCGACGCGGCCAGAAAGGCGGCGAGGCCCACGCTCAGCTGGAACCCGACCACCCCGGCCACCCAGGCCCCGACGATCGCCGTCGTGATCCGGTGCCGGCGCTCGAACGGCGGCGCCCCTTCATCGTTCCCGCCGCGCGCCGGAGCCAGTCGCCACCCGCCAAGCACCACGTAGGCCCCCGCGGTCACCAGCAGGTGCGCCGCGAAGTTCACCAGCCAGACCTTCCCCTCGTGTCCGCCGACCCCCGCCTCGGCCATCTTCGTGTTCGCGATGATCCCGATCGCGCTGATCGGCGACAGGTTCCCGGCATTGGCTCCGTTCGCGACCGCCAGCGCCGTGAGGAAACGGGGCACCCCCGCGCGAGTCGCGATGGCCATCGCCATCGGGATGAGCAGCGCGACCGTGGTGATCGCCCCCGGTCCGACCGACGACAGCGCGAACGCGATGAGGAAGAGCAGCACCGGAATCAGGCGCGTCCTGCCCCGCGCCAGTCCGACCGCGCGCTGCGCGAGCCGCTCGAGCGTGCCGTTGGCTTCCGCCAGCGCGAAGAGCAGCGTGACGCCGGTCAGGGTCAGGAACAGCGACGACGGGAAGCCCGCCGCCACCTGCTCCACGCGCCACCCGGCGACGTACGTGCCGATGAGCCAGGCGAACGCCAGGGCCAGGACGCCCACGTTGAGCCTGGTCGCCATGGACAGTCCGATGGCGACCAGCAGCGCCATCAGCGAGAGGACGGCCGGGTTCACGGAGCCGCCGGCGGCAGCAGGTGCTTCTGCAGCTTCCCCATCGCGTTCCGGGGCAGCGCCCGCACGCGCACGATCGCGCGGGGGACCTTGAACGAGGCCAGCGCGCGCCCGCACCGCTCGCGGAGGCGGTCGAGGTCCACCGTCTCGTCGGCGACGACATAGGCCAGCGGCACTTCGCCGCGCCGCTCGTCAGGCGCGCCTACCACGGCGGCCTCGCGGACCCCGGGCTGCTCGAGCAGCACCTCCTCGATCTCGCGCGGATAGACGTTGAAGCCGCCCGAGATGATCAGCTCCGTCGCCCGGCCGCGCAGCGTCAGGCACCCGCCGGCGTCCAGTTCGCCGAGGTCGCCTGTGGCGAACCAGCCGTCGCGGAACGCCGCCGCCGTCGCGCCCGGATCGTTCCAGTAGCCGGAGAAGACCGAAGGCCCCCGCACCCAGACCTGACCGACCGCCCCGGCGTTGACGGGGCTCCCATGCTCGTCGCGCACTTCGAGCGATATCCCGGGGAGCGGGTACCCGACCGCTCCAGCCCGCCGCTCTCCTGCCAGCAGGTTCGACGTCAGCATCAGCGTCTCGCTCATGCCGTAGCGTTCCAGGATCACGTGCCCGAACCGATCCTGAAAGGCTTCCAGGACATGGGCCGGGAGCGGCGCCGATCCGCTCACGAAGAGCCGCATCTGCGCGCCGATCTCGCGCGCGGCCGCCGCCGGCAGCTCCAGCAGCCGGACGTAGATCGTCGGGACGCCGAAGAACAGCGTCGGCCGGAAGTCGTGGAACCAGGCCGGCGCGCGCGCGATGTCGAACCGTTCCACCAGGCGCATGCGGCAGCCGCTCAGCAGCCACGAGCAGACCCCGTTGCCGAGCCCGTGCACGTGGAACAGCGGCAGCACGGCCAGATACCGGTCGGAGCTCGTTATGCGCCAGGCTGCCGCCAGGTTCGCGGCGTTCGCGGCCAGATTGTGGTGGCTCAGCACCGCCCCCTTGGAGCGGCCGGTCGTGCCGGAGGTGTAGACGATGGCGGCCGGAGCGTCGCCGCCGATCGCCACCCGGCCGGCGGCCGGCCGCGCTCCTC
>JABWBJ010000146.1 GCA_013360595.1 Gemmatimonadaceae bacterium
ACGGCGCCGAGCGCCAGGAGGGCGCCCGTGCCGGCCCGCTGGGCGGCGGACGGGATGGCGGCGAAGCGAGCGCTTTCGCCGGCCTTCGTGCCCGACGCGCGCCGGAGATCGCTCGAGAGGATCCAGAACGCGGCGAGGGCCATCAGGTAGGCGGGGGTCATCTCCCACCGCGGCCGGTCGAAGAACAGGTGGAGCGCGGCGAAGATCCCGATCATCGCCAGGATCGTCGACGAGGCCTGGCGTCCGCGCGGCCGGAGCCAGCGCATCGCAAGGGAGACGACGAGCGCCCCGGTGAGGAGGGCTTCGAGAGGGCGCATTGGGTGAAGGAAGGGGCTCTGGTCGCTCGACGGAGCGGCGGGGCGCGAAAGAGCGCTCGGCGCTCGACGCTTGGCGCTTGACGCTTGACGCTTGAATCTGTCCTGTCACGACACTCGGCGGCAGAGGGGCCGGCCTGAGGGCCCCGCGCCGCGCGGCGGCGCGTTGGCGATATTGGGTACCATGCAACCCTGCGACTGCACGGAGCGGCACGACCCGCGGCGCGTCGTACTGACCGGGGGTCCCGGGGCCGGGAAGACGGCGGTGCTCGAGTTGATCCGGCTCTTCTTCTGCGTCCACGTGCGGACCCTGCCGGAGTCGGCGAGCATCGTGTTCGGCGGCCGATTCCCCCGGAACGGACGGGAGGCGATCCGGCAGGCGGCGCAACGGGCGATCTTCCACGTCCAACGCGAACTGGAGGCGACCGAAGATGCCGACAGCGCGGCCATCGTCCTGTGCGATCGGGGGACGGTGGACGGCAGCGCGTACTGGGTGGGCCCCGGTGACCTCTTCACCGCCGTCGGGACCACGCGGGAGCGGGAACTGTCGCGCTACCATGGCGTGATCCACCTCCGGACTCCGTCGTCGCCGGACGACTATCCGAGCGACAATCCACTCCGGATCGAGTCGTGGGAGGAGGCCTCGGCGATCGACGGGCGGATCGCGGCGGCGTGGGCGGGGCATCCGCGGTATCGCGAGGTCGCGGCGACCCGGGATTTCCTCACCAAGGCGGCGCGGGCGCTGGCGATCCTGCGCGACGAGGTGCCCGAGTGCTGCCGCCGCCACGTGAAGCCCTTCCTCTGGGATCACGTGGCGGCCGATTCAACCTGATCGTGCGCCGGCAGCCAGGTCTGATCCGGCCTATCGCGTCAGATCGAGCAGCCGGCTGATCTTCACGACGAGCTGGCGCTGCTGCGGGCCGGCCAGGATCCCCGTCCGGTCGAACGGGCCGCGGTGCCAGGCGTCGTTGAAGACCACGAAGAACCCCGTCCCGGCGTCGTCGAGCCAGCCGAGCCGGACGTTGCTCGCCAGATTCCGGGTGTCGTCGTTGTACTGGACGTTGGCCTGCAGGTAGGCGCGCGGCGTGAACGACCACGATCCCGCGAGGCCGTACACGGCGGTCGTGAAGCGACCTTCGTCGAGCCGGACGTCGAAGTAGTTGGCACGCAGCGTGGCTGACAATACATCGCCGTGGCGCCACGCGATCGTGGCTGTGGGCCCGAAGCGCGTCCCGGTGTAGAACCCGCCGAGGTCCCACCCGCCGGAAACGGACAGGGGCGCCGCGCGGTTGGTGTTGGCGCGGAACTCCCAGTCGATGTTGTCATAACTCCCCGCCGGAATGACGATCCCGGGCCGGATCTCGAACGGCTCTCGCAGGCCCTCGCCGGTGAGATTGAACCCCGGCAGCTGGAAGAAGGCTCCATTCGCGAACGCGAAGTGCATGTCGATGTGGACCAGGTACGATTCGCTGAATCCGTCCAGCGACCAGAACTGGTTCCATGACACGTGCGGCCGGAACTCACGGAACCACGGCACGCCATCCGTGCGCACGTTGCGGCTGATGCGGGCGTTGCCGTGGCGGTACGCCCAGCGATTCACGAAACCGACCTCCGGATTGAACGCCTCGCCGACCTGGCGATAACCCGCCGAGATCTGCCAGATCCGGGTCGAGTACTGTCCGCTCGCGCCAAGGGCGTACTCGCCGTCGTTGAATCCGCCCTCGTCCGTGGTCGTGTAGCGAGGCGTGCGCGTCAGGCCCAGCCAGCCGTCGAGCGTGATGTCCTGGCCGATCCCCAGTCGCCCGTCGAGCCCGACCGTCAGGTTGTTGTCGCCGGTATCCCCGGTATTCACGCGGGACACGAGGATGCCGCCCAGGCGCGAGCGGTTGGCGAACTCGCGGTACAGCCGGAACACGCTGAAGTTGTTCGACGGCGACACCTGCGTGACGGCACCCGTCGACGGGTCCGTCTCGTTCAGGTCATCGGTCTGAATGCTCAGGAGGCCAAGCTGCACCTTCCCGACCTTCCCGGTCAGCCTGGCGCCGCCGATGATGGGAACCTCGCGCCCCGAGGCCAGGCCGATGCGCCGGGTGAAGAAGAGTTCCGCGGATCGGCTGGCCCCGACCGCGAAGGCGCCCGCGTTCTCGAGAAAGAACCCGCGCTTCTCCGGGAAGAACAGCGAGAAGCGGGTCAGGTTCACCTGCTGGTCGTCGACTTCGGCCAGGGCAAAGTCGGTGTTCAGGGTCAGGTCGAGGGTCAGGCTCTGGCTCACGCCGATCTTCGCGTCCGCGCCCAGCCGCGCGGACAGGTCGGTCTCGGGAGCCGCGACCCGGAAGTCGCGGAAGCCCTCGGTGAGGGCGTACGGACTCACGGTGACGACGCGCTTGGCGGGCGCTTCCAGCTGGAGCGTGCCCGCCAGCGACACGCGATTGATGTCGAACTGGCGCGGAAGGGGCGCCCAGACGGAGAGTTCGTTGTTGCGCCGGATGCGCCGCTCGAGGTTGAGTCCCCAGACCTGGGCGCCGCCCTTGCCGTATCGCAGGGTCGAGAACGGGATCCGCATCTCGGCGTACCAGCCGGCGCTGTCGCGCGACGTCGCGACCTGCCAGGAGCCGTCCCAGTTCAGGTTGAAGCCGCCCGCGGTTCCCGATTGCTGGCGCTGCTGGCCGCCTCCCTGCCCCTCATTGGTGACCTGGCCGTCGTACTCGATGCCGGCCGGGGTCGTGCCGAACACGAACCCGTTCTGGCGGTCCAGATAGGTGTCGAGGACGATGAGGAACGCGTCGGAGTCGGTGAGGGACGCGTCGCGCAGGTTCTGCCCGGTGACCACGCCCGACGGGTCGCGGTCGAAGAGCCAGGCGCCGACATAGAGGGCCTGGTCGTCGTAGAGAAACCTGACGCGCGTGCGCTCCGACGCCGGCCGTCCCTCGAACGGCTCGCGCTGGACGAGCGTCTCGATGCCGCTGGCACCCGTCCATGCGCCGTCAGTGAGGCGGCCATCGATCGCAGGCGGGCCGGCCGCGCGGGTCGCGATCGCGGTGGGTGCCGCGGGAGCCTGGGCGACGAGGGCCGCCGGCCACGTCATGGCGAACGCCGCGAGGGCCCGGGGCATGGAACGACGCGTGCACCAACGCATGACCAGGGTGATGGGGGAGGGGAGGACGGATGGGGGAGGGAACGCACCAATCTCGCCGCATGCTCCAGGCCGTGAAAGTGCGGTGGTCGCGACGCCACTTCCGCGGTTGGCGGCGGGAAACAGCGGAGTCCGGAGACGAAGCGTAGATTGGACGCCTGCCCCGTCCAGCCCCGCCCGGGCTCACCTCACCCCGCCTATGCGCGCTCCGTCCGCCGTTTTCCTTCGGGCCACCGCCATGCTCTTCGTGGCTCTCGCGCCCCTCGCCGCCCAGGTCCCCGACGCCGCCACGCTGGCCGGCATGACCTGGCGGTCCATCGGCCCGGCCAACATGGCCGGACGCATTACGGACGTGGAAGTCGACCCGCGCAACCCCAAGGTGTTCTACGTGGCCGGCGCGACCGGTGGCCTCTGGAAGACCGTGAATGCCGGCACGACGTTCGTGCCGCTGTGGGAAGATGCGCCCATCGCCTCGCTCGGCGACATCGCGATCGCGCCCAGCAACCCTGACATCCTCTACCTCGGCACGGGCGAGGAGGACTCGCGGAACTCGGTCCAGCCGGGGTACGGGATCTACAAGTCCACCGATGGCGGACTGACCTGGCGGTCGATGGGCCTCGAGAAGACGCAGCACATCGGCCGCATCCTGGTGCACCCGACCAACCCGGACATCGTCTGGGTGTCGGCGTTAGGCGCCCTCTGGGGGCCGAATCCGGAGCGCGGCCTCTACAAGACCACCGACGGCGGGCGGACCTGGACGCTCAGCAAGTTCATCAGCGACAAGGCCGGCTTCATCGACCTCGCCATGGATCCCCGCAATCCCAACGTCCTGTTCGCGGCCAGCTACGAGCGCGTTCGCGGGCCGTACTTCCTGAAGAGCGGGGGCCCGGGCTCGGCGCTCTGGCGCACCTCCGACGGCGGCGCCACCTGGCGCGAAGTGAAAGGGGGCGGCTTTCCGGAGACGACCAAGGGGCGCATCTCGGTCGTGATCGCGCCGAGCAACCCGAACATCATCTACACGATGGTGGAGGCGGACAGCGTGCGGGGCGAGAAGCCGCAGCGACTGCGCTCGGGCCTGTACCGGTCGTCGGATGGCGGCAACACGTGGCGCTGGATGAGCGTCACGAACAACCGCCCGTTCTACTTCTCGCAGATTCGTGTCGATCCGAAGGATCCGAACCGGGTCTACCGGATGGCGGTCGACTTCGCCTTCTCCGACGACGGCGGGTACTCGTGGCGCACCGGCATGCTGGGGATCCACGAGGACTACCACGCGATGTGGATCAACCCGAATGATCCCGGCCACTTCATCGTCGGCGGCGACGCGGGGCTCTTCCAGACGCACGACAAGGGGGGCACGTACGAGGGCCTGAACCGGTTCGTCATGGCCCAGTTCTACGGAATCTCCTTCGACTTCCAGGTGCCGTACCGCGTCTGCGGCGGCATGCAGGACAACGGCACATCGTGCGGCCTCAGCCGGCGGCGCGGCGGCACGCTGCAGACCACGGACTGGTTCGCGATCTTCGCCGCCGACGGCCTGCAGTCGGCGCAGGACCCCGCGAATCCGGAGTTCGTGTACTACGAGTCCCAGGGTGGGAACATCGCCCGGCGGAACCTCGCCACGGGCGAGACGATGAACCTCCGGCCGCGCACCGTCAGCGTAAACCAGTTCGCCCAGCAGATCGCCGCGATCCGGGGCGACGGCTCGCGAGCGCTGACGGCCGATCAGGAGCAGCAGATCGCCGCGATCCGCCAGCGGATGCGGATCGAGATGGCCGACCCGGCCGTCGCGAACCGCTGGAACTGGAACACGCCGTTCATCCTGTCGCGCCACAACCCGATGGTCTACTACGTCGGCGCGAACAAGCTGTTCAAGTCGGTCAGGCGGGGCGAAGGCCTCGTGGCGATTTCACCGGACCTGACGGCGCAGGTGCCCGACTGGCTCCGCGTGTCGTCCGGGTTCGACGCCGACGGGAACCCGGCCTCCGACGCGTCGGGCGGCATCACCCGCGATGCCACGGGCGCGGAAGAGAACAGCACGATCGTCACGATCGACGAGTCGCCCATCCGCGCCGGCATGCTCTACGTCGGCACGGACGACGGGAAGGTCTGGCTCACGCGGAACGACGGCGGCACCTGGGAGGATCTCAGCGACCGTTTCCCGGGCGTCCCGCCACTGACCCACGTCAGCAAGGTGGCGCCGTCGCACCACGACACGGGCACGGTCTACGTGACGTTCGACAATCACCGGGTGAACGACTTCAGGCCCTACGTGTACGTCTCCACGGACTACGGCCGCAGTTTCCGCTCGATCTCGGCCGGCCTGCCCGCCGATCGCCCCGGATCGGCGTACGTGATCGCCGAAGACCCGGTCAATCCCAACCTGATCTATGTCGGCACGGAGCTCGGCGTCTACGCGTCGCTCAACCGGGGGAACACCTGGTTCGCGCTCCGGAACGGACTCCCGACGGTCCCCGTGTACGACCTCAAGGTGCACCCGCGCGATCGCGAGCTGATCGCCGGCACGCACGGACGCGGCATTCTCATTCTGGACGTGGCCCCGCTGCAGCAGATGAACGCCGACGTGCTGGCGAAGGGCGTGCATCTGTTCGCGCCGGCGGTGGCACTGCAATACGGCCAGTTGCCCGCGCCGTCGGAGATGCGGGCACACGGTGGCTGGCGGGTCGACGGCGGGCCGTCGGGCGCGGTGATCTCCTACCGTCTGGCCGCGAACGGCGACTCGGTGCGGATCGCGATCGTCAATGCGGCCGGCGACACGGTGGCCCGGCTGACGGGCCCCGGTGCGGCGGGCCTCAACCGGGTCGAATGGCCGATGCCGGCGAGTCCGACGGGCCAGTTCAATCTGAGCGGTCGCGGCGGC
>JABWBJ010000147.1 GCA_013360595.1 Gemmatimonadaceae bacterium
CGGCGTCCCCAACCCGGCCGACCCCGCCGACATCCCGCCCGGCGCCGCGTTCGTCTACGGCGACCCCGGCACGACGTTCGAGATCGCCGATACCGGCGACAGCCTGGTGCTGCGCAACGCCGAACTGCGCGACATGGAACTCGAGAACGAGCGGCTCCGTCGCCTGCTCGGACTGGGAGCCCGGCTCCGCACCGGCTTCGTGCCCGCCGAAGCACTCCACCGCCCCGAACTCGGCGACTCGCACACCGTCCTGCTGACCGCGGGGGCGCGCGCCGGCGTCATCGTGCGGTCGGCGGTGGTGGCGCCGGAAGGCCTGGTGGGCACCATCGTCGACACGGAAGACGCGACCAGCACCGCGATTCTCTGGACGCACCGCGACTTCGCGGTGAGCGCCATGAGCGCGGACGGCGCCGTCTTCGGCATCATCAAGCCGCATTTCGGGGCCGACGCGCAGCGGTTCATGCTCGAGCTGCAGGGCGTCGCCTTCCGCGATTCGCTCCGTGCCGGAACCGAGATTCGGAGTTCGGGGCTCGGGAGCGTCTTTCCCCGCGGGATTCCGATCGGCACGGTGGTGGCCGAGATCACGACGCCGGGGGGATACGCCCGAACCTACCTGGTGCGGCCGGCGGTCATGCCGGCGGACGTGACGGTCGTCATGATCCTCCTCCCGGCCACGGCGAACCTCGAGTCGGCGTGGACCGCGGCCGCGGCAGACTCGCTCCGGCGCTCGGCGCTGCACGCGGCGGACTCCCTCGGGTTGGGACCGACGATGCCGGCGCGCCCCGACACCGGAAGGCGCCGGCCGTGAAGTCGCTGCCGTTCTGGAAGGGGGCCGGCGTCTTCGCGCTGCTCATGGTCCTCCACTACACGGTGCGCCCGCTGCTGGGGACGCGGGTGTCCGTGGATTTCCTGGCGGTGGCGGTGCTGCTGGCCGCGGTGCACGTGCGTCCCGGGCTGGCGGCGCTCCTTGGATTCGCGGCTGGCCTGGTGACCGACTCGCTGACGCCGCTGTCGTTCGGCGCGGGGGCGTTCGCGCTGAGCGCGGTGGGGTTCGGCGCGTCGTGGCTGAAGGCGGCGGTCTTCGGCGACCACCTGGTGCTCCAGTGGCTCTTTCTTGGCGCCGGGAAATGGGCGTTCGACGTCCTGTACGTGCTGGCCGAGCGCCGGCTTGGCGCCGGTGATATCGTCATGCAGCTTGTGGTCTGGTCGCCGCTGTCGGCGGTGGCGACCGGTCTGGCGGGTGTGCTGATCGTGCTCACGTTCCGGCTGTCGATGGAGGCGCGCCCATGAGCCTGCATCCCAACGAAGTCCATCGCCGCGGCCGGCTGGCGGGGATCCTGGTCGCGACGGCGCTCGCCGGGCTGCTGGCGGCGTTCTTCCGCGTGCAGATCGTTGAGCACGCGCAGTTCGCGCTTCAGTCCGACGACAACCGGCTGAACGAGGTGCCGCTGCCGGCGCCGCGCGGGATGATCCTCGACCGCAACGGCCAGGTCATCGCCGAGAACATCCCGGGCTACACGGTTTCGATCCTGAGCCCGCGCCGGGACTCGCTGCGGGCGGAGCTCCGACGGCTCGCGTCGCTGGTCCCGATGACCGACAGCCAGATCGACGTGCTCACGAGGCGCTATACGCCGGCCCGGCCCACGGTCATCCTGCCCAACGCCACGTTCGAGCAGGTGTCGGTGCTGGAAGAGGAGCGGTCGCGCTTCCCGAGTCTGGTCATCCAGGCCACGCCGCGGCGCCGGTATCCGGACGGGCAGGCGGTGGCGGCGATCGTCGGGTACACGGGCGAGATCAACGAACAGGAGCTGGGCACTGACGCGTACCGGGACTACCGGCCGGGGCAGCAGATCGGCCGGGCCGGCCTCGAGCGGCAGTACGAGGCGGTTCTGCGAGGGATCGACGGTTCGCGGTTCGTCGAGGTCGACGCCCGGGGGCGTGTCGTCAGGCAGGCGGGGGCGCGGCCCGACCGGCTGCCGGTGGCCGGACCGGACCTGCGGACGACGATCGATCTGGACCTGCAGCGCTTCACCGCCAGCCTGTTCGACTCGACGATGCAGGGCGGCGCGGTGGCGATCGATCCGGTGACGGGCGACGTGCTGGCGCTCCACTCGGCGCCCATCTACGATCCGAACGATTTCGTGGGCCGGATCTCGCGGGCGAAGTACCAGGCCTACCTCGACGACCCGCGAAAGCCGCTCTACCACAAGGCGCTCCAGGGCGTCTATCCGCCGGCGTCGACCTTCAAGCTCGCGACGGCGGTCATCGCGCTGGAGGCCGGGATCGTCGGCCTGGGTGACCGCATGGCGCAGCCGTGCCGGGGCGGCTATCTGTTCGGCACGCGCTTCTTCCGCTGCTGGGAGAAGGACGGGCACGGCTCGCTCACGCTGGCCCAGGCCATCGAGAAGTCGTGCGACGTGTACTTCTACCAGCTCGGGCTCAAGCTGGGGCTCGAGCGGTTCCTCGAGGGCGGCACGCGGCTCGGGTTCCGGCAGCCGTCGGGAATCGACCTGCCTGACGAGAAGGCCCCGGGATGGCCCGAGGCGGCGGCGTACTTCGACCGCCTGTACGGCCGGAACGGCTGGACCAACGCCGTGACGCTCAACCTGGCGATCGGGCAGGGGGAGAACGACCAGACGGTGCTGAGCATGGCGCGCTTCTACACGGCGCTGGCGACCGACGGCAACGCGGTGCGTCCGTCGCTCGTTCGGCGGCCGGCCGAACGGATGCGCCTGTTCGACCTCACGCCGGAGCAGATGGCCGGGCTGCGTGACGCGCTCCACGGCGTGGTGTCCACGCGCGGAACGGCGGCGAGCGCCGCGATCAGGGGCGTCGAGGTGGCGGGCAAGACCGGCACCGGCCAGAACGCGCAGGACCGGAACCGCGACCACGCCTGGTTCGTGGGTTTCGCGCCCAAGGAGGACCCGAAGATCGTGGTGGCCGTGCTGATCGCGTTCGGCGACCACGGCTACGTGGCGGCCCGGCTCGCCACGAAGATGATGGAGCGTTACCTGAAGACCACGGTGATCCAGCCGCTGAACGTGACCGGGGGATGATCCGCAAGACCATCGCCGATTACCCGCTGGTGCTGATCGCGCTGCTGCTGACGGCGTTCGGCATCGCGGTCGTCTACAGCGCCGGCCAGACCGACGTGCCGATCGCCGCGATCCAGGCGGCATGGCTGCGCCAGCTGACGTGGCTGGGCGTGGCGCTGGTGGCGTTCCTGGCGGCCTCGCGCTTCTCGGTGCGGTTCCTCGAATGGGTCACCGTGCCGGCGTACGTGGGCGTCATCGTTCTGCTGCTGCTCACGCTCGCGTTCGGATCGGGGGCCGGGACGGCGGCGAGCATGAACGGATGGATCGGCGTGGGGCGCTTCCGCATCCAGCCCGCGGAACTGGCCAAGATCGCCGTCGCGCTGATGCTGGCGAAGGTGCTGGCCTCGTATCGCGTGACGCCGCGGTCGCTGATCGAACTGATCAAGCCGGCGGTGGTGGTGCTCGTGCCGTGGGCCCTGGTGATGGCACAGCCCGACCTCGGCACCGGCCTGGTCTTCATCGGCCTCTTCTTCTCGATGCTCTTCTGGGCGGGGGTGCCGGGCCCTCTCCTGCTGCTGGCCGCGAGCCCCATCATCAGTCTGGTGCTCGCGGGGAGCACGGGCCTCTGGGCCGCCTGGTTCCTGCTGCTGCTGGCCGTGGTGTGGTGGTACAAGCCGTACGTCGTGGAAGGCGTGGCGCTCGTGATCGCCAACGTCATGATGGGCGTGGCGGCCCCGATCCTGTGGGAGAAACTCAAGCCGCACCAGCGCGAGCGGCTGCTCGTCTTCCTGGATCCCTCGCGCGATCCGCAGGCCTCGGGCTATCAGGTGGCCCAGTCGCGCATCGCGATCGGTTCCGGCGGATGGACCGGCAAGGGGTACACCGAGGGCTCGCAGAAACGGCTGGCCTTCCTGCCCGCGCAGCACACGGACTTCATCTTCGCCGTGGTCGGTGAGGAGCTCGGCTTCCTGGGCGTGGCGGCGGCGCTGACGCTCTTTCTCTTCCTGTTCCTGCGCGTGATCCGCGTGGCGACGCGCGCCAGCGATTCGTTCGCCAGTCTGGTCGCGTTCGGGCTCGCCGGCAGCTGGTTCGTTCACGTGATCATCAACGTCGGAATGACGATCAACCTGACGCCCATCACCGGGATTCCGCTGCCGTTCTTCTCGTACGGCGGATCGTTCCTGCTGGCATGCTGGATCGCCGTGGGGATGCTGGTGCGGATTTCGTCGGAAGGGCGAGGGCGAGCCGGGGAGTTGCCGCTGGGGTAGGGTTCGGGGTACGGGGTTCAGGGTGCAGAACCAGCCCCTGCACCCCGAACCCTGTACCCCGAACCCTCCCGGGGCCATCTTTCCCTCATGGCCTGGTTCCGGAAGGAGAAGAAGCCGCGCGCGCCACGCACGGAACGCCTCGAGATCCCCCCCGACGTCTGGGAGAAGTGCGAGGCGTGCGGGCACACGGACATCCGCGAGAAGTTCGTCCGGAACCACAACGTCTGCCCGTCGTGCGACTATCACCGGCGGTTGCGCGCCGTGGAGTACGCGCGGCTCCTGTTCGACGAGAACTCGTGGAGCGAGACGGAGACCGAGATCCGGTCGACCGACCCGCTGCAGTTCCCCGACTATCAGGCGCGCATCAAGAAGGCGCGGCAGGTCGCGGACTACGACGCGATCCTGACGGCCACCGGCACGCTCGGTGAGATGCCGGTGGGGATCGGCATCATGGACTTCGCGTTCATGGGCGGGTCCATGGGGTCGGTGGTGGGCGAGAAGATCTCGCGCCTGGCCCAGCGGTCGCTCGAGAAGAAGCATCCGCTGATCATCGTGTCGGCCTCCGGGGGCGCGCGCATGCAGGAAGGCGTGCTGTCGCTGATGCAGATGGCCAAGGTCAGCGCCGTGCTCTCGCAGCTGGCCGAGCGCCGGATCCCGTACGTGTCGATCCTCACCAATCCGACCACCGGCGGGGTGAGCGCGAGCTTCGCGATGCTGGGCGACGCGATCCTCGCCGAACCCGGCGCGGTCATCGGGTTTGCGGGACCGCGCGTCATCAAGCAGACGTTAGGCCAGGACCTGCCCGAGGGCTTCCAGACCGCGGAGTTCCTCCGGGATCACGGCATGCTGGACGCCGTGGTGCACCGCCGGGAACTCAAGGCGACGGTCGGACGCCTGCTGCGCCACATGAGCGGCCAGCCTGCCGCCGCGGGGTGGACCACCGCCTGAGCCGGTATCACACCGCGCTCGACTACCTGTTCGAGCGCACGACCGGCGGTTCGCGGTTCGGGCTCGAGCGGACCACGGCGCTGCTGACGGCGCTGGGCAATCCGCACCTGGCGCTCCGGACCTTTCACGTCGCCGGCACCAACGGGAAGGGGAGCGTGTGCGCCACCCTGGAGGCCCTGCTCCGGCATCGGGGGCTCCGCGTCGGCCGGTACACGTCACCGCACCTCGTGGATTTCCGGGAGCGGTTCCTGGTGGACGGCAAGGCGATCGCCGAAGACGACGTGGTCGCGTTCATCGAGCGCTGGACGCCCGAGGTCGAGCGGACGGGCGCGACGTTCTTCGAAGCGACGACCGCGATGGCGTTCGACGCCTTCGTGCGCGCGGGCGTCGACGCGGCGGTGATCGAGACGGGCCTCGGCGGCCGCCTGGACGCCACCAACGTGGTTCGGCCCGTCGTCGCCGGCATCACCTCCATCGGCATCGATCACGTCGAGTACCTGGGGAGCACGCGCGAGTCGATCGCGTTCGAGAAGGCCGGCATCTGCAAGCCCGGCGTCCCGGCGGCGATCGGCGAGCGCGATCCGGTGATCGGCGCGCTCCTCGAAACACACGCGCGGACCCGGGGCGCGGCGTCGGTGGCGAGTGTGTGGCGGGATGCGCCACCGTCCGCGATCACGGTCTCGGCGACCGGGACGGAGTTCGACGTCACGCTCGCCGGCGCGTCCGCGCGGCTGCGAACGCCCCTTGCCGGTGAACACCAGGCGTCGAATGCGACGCTGGCGCTGCTCATGCTCGACGTCGCCGGGCCGGGGTGGAGCGTTCCGCTCGAGGAGGCGAGGGGAGCGCTCTCGACGGTGCGGCTCCCCGGCCGTTTCCATCGCGAGGGGCGTTTCATCTTCGATGTCGCGCACAATCCGGACGGCGCGGCGGTCCTTGCCGCCACGCTCCGCGCGGTGCGCGAACCGCGGCCGGTGGCGGCGCTCCTCACCGTCCTCACCGACAAGGATTGGCGCGGGGTCATGGCGGCGCTGGCGCCCGTGGTCGACGTCTTCGTGCTCACGGCCGCGCCGACCGCG
>JABWBJ010000148.1 GCA_013360595.1 Gemmatimonadaceae bacterium
CCCGGTCGCGCAGCTGGTCCATCACCGCCGCCAGCCGCCCGGAGTAGTCGGCGCGGACGCGCTCGAACACGTGGGCCGGCGTCTGCTCGCGCCGGGCGCCCAGCTGCGCGAGCCACTTCTCGTACCGCGCGCGTTCCTCGAGGAGCGCGTTGAGCTCGTCCATGTCGTGTGCCATCATGCCTCGCTCCGCGTGTTGCCGCCGATCGGCCCGGCCGACGGGCCAAGGCGTGTGTCCGCTGTGCCGCCGCCCCGGCGCCGGCGGGCCTCGAGCAGCTGGCGGAGGTCGGCGGCGCCCAACGCATTTACGCGACCCAGATGCCGCGCCGTCAAGAGGATGGCCGCGCAGTGCTCCACGCTTTCCATCCGCTGGTGCGCTTCCTCCAGCGTCCGTCCCAGGGTCGTCACCCCGTGATTCGCCAGGAGGAACGCGTCGTGGTTAGGCAGGAACGGGGCCATCGCCGCCGGCAGCGCCGCCGTCCCCGGCATCCCGTACGGGACCAGCGGCACCTCGCCCACCAGAACCGCCAGCTCGGGGAGCACGCCGGCGGGCAACGTTTCGCCCGCGACCCCGAAGCCGGTGGCAATGGGCGGGTGGGCATGGACCACCGCACCGACGTCGGGGCGCGTCCGGTACACCGCGAGGTGCATCGCGACTTCCGTGGACGCCTCGTGCCGGCCCTCCACCCGCGCGCCATCGAGCCCAAGGGTCACCAGGTCTTCCTCCGTCACGTCCGCCTTCGAGAACCCGGCCGGGGTTATCAGGATCCGGTCCGGCCCGAGCCGCACCGACACGTTCCCGTCCTGTCCGGCGATCAGTCCGCGCTCGTCCAGGCGACGACACACGCGCACCACGCCGCGCCGGGCCGCGGCGCTGTCCATCAGCCGCGGACCCCCGTGCCGCCACCCCCATCCCGATGGACGACCCGTCCGCCCACGACGGTACAGGTCGCCCGCCCCGTCAGGCGCTTGCCCCGGTACGGTGAGTTGCGACCCTTCGAGAGAAAGCGGTCCGGGTCCACGGTCCACGCGAGCGCCGGATCGAAGACCGTGACGTCCGCCACACTTCCCGTGCGGAGCGTCCCGCCGGGGAGTCCGAATACCCGCGCCGGGGTCGTGGCCATCCGATCCACCAGCGTCCCCCAGGACAGGATCCCGGGAACGACCAGGTGCGTCACGACCACCGCCAGCGCCGTCTCCAGGCCGACGATTCCGTTCGGCGCGTCGGCGAACTCGCGCTCCTTTTCGTCGTAATGGTGCGGCGCGTGGTCGGTGGCCACGAGGTCGATCGTGCCATCGCGCACCGCTTCCTGCAGCGCCGCCACGTCGTCCGCCGTGCGCAGCGGCGGGTTCATCTTGGCGTTCGTGTCGTACGCGCCCACCGCATCCTCGGTGAGCGACAGGTGGTGGGGGCACACCTCCGCCGTCACGCGAATGCCCCGCTCCTTCCCCCAGCGGATGAGATCGACCGATCCGCGCGTGCTCATGTGACACAGATGAACGTGACCGCCGGTCCGCCGCGCCAGCAGGATGTCCCGGATCGCCATGATCTCCTCGGCCTCGGCCGGAATCCCCTTGAGCCCCAGCCGCGCCGAGACGACCCCCTCGTTCATCGCGCCGCCGCTGGCCAGCGTCGGCTCCTCGCAGTGGTCGGCGACCGGAATCGAGAACGTGCGGGCGTATTCGAGCGCCGTGCGCATCAGCTGCGCCGAGGCCACCGGCCTGCCGTCGTCGCTGACCGCGACCGCGCCGGCGCCGACCATCTCGCCGAACTCGGCGAGCGCTTCCCCCTTCTGCCCGACGGAAACCGCGCCGATCGGGTACACGCGCGCCGCCCGCGCCCTGAGGGCCTGCCTGACGATGAATCCGACGGCCGCCTGGTTGTCGGTGACCGGATCCGTGTTCGGCATGGCGCAGACCGCCGTGAAGCCGCCGGACGCCGCCGCCCTCGCCCCCGTCGCGATGGTCTCCACGTCCTCGCGTCCCGGCTCCCGCAAGTGGCAGTGCACGTCGATGAATCCCGGCGCCACGATCTGCCCCGTGCAGTCGATCACCTCCAGGCCGCCATCGCGCCGGACGTCACCCAGAGGCGCGCCGGCGTGCGCGATCGTCTCGCCTTCGATGAACACGTCGCCCACGGCATCGATCCCCTGCGACGGATCGATGATCCGGCCCCCTTTCAACAGCAACGAAGTCATGTGACGCGCGATTCGTGACCGTGATTCGTGATTGGTGCTTCGTGACTCGATTCGTGACTCGTGGTTCGTGACTCGTACTTCGCTGAAGCCACCCGGCGCCTGGCCCTTGACGCTCGGCCCCCGGCGTTCGACCCCCGGCCCTCGGCCCCCGGCCCTCTACGCTCCCTTCGCTGCCTCCGCCAACTCCGGCCGACCCCCCGCCAGCAGATAGAGCACCGCCATCCGCACCGCGACGCCGTTCGTCACCTGCTCCAGGATCACGCTGTGCGGCCCATCGGCCACGTCCGAGTCGATCTCGACCCCGCGGTTCATCGGCCCCGGGTGCATGATGATGATGTCGCGCGGCGCGCGCTCCAGGCGCTCGCGCGTCACGCCAAAGACCCGGTTGTACTCGCGCAGCGACGGGATGTACCCCGCCTGCATGCGCTCCAGCTGGAGGCGCAGCACGTTCAGCGCCTCGGCCCACTCGATCGCCGCCTCGATCCGGTCGAAGACCCGGACGCCAAGTTCGTCGACGGCGTTCGGCAGCAGCGACCGCGGACCGCAGACCGCGACATCCGCCCCGAGCTTCTTCAGTCCCCACAGATTCGAGCGCGCTACCCGCGAATGCAGCACGTCGCCCACCAGACAGACGCGCCGGCCCGCCAGATCGCCCAACCGGTCGCGCAACGTCAGCAGATCGAGGAGCCCTTGCGTGGGATGCTCATGCGTCCCGTCGCCCGCGTTGATCACGTTCGACTTGATGCGATCGGCCAGGAAGCGGGCCGCGCCCGACGCGCCATGGCGGATCACCACCATGTCGATCCGCATCGCCTCGAGGTTCCGCGCCGTGTCCACCAGCGTTTCCCCTTTCGAGATGCTCGAGCCGGCCGCCGCAACGTTCACGGTGTCGGCCGACAGCCGCTTCTCCGCGAACTCGAAGCTGATCCGGGTGCGGGTGGACGCCTCGAAGAAGAGGTTCACGATCGTCATGCCGCGAAGCGCCGGCACCTTCTTGATCGTGCGCTCACTGATCTCCTTCAGGGGCTGGGCGGTGTCGAGAATGAGACGAATCTGGTCTGCGCTGAGCTCCTCCAGACCGAGCAGGTCCTTGCCCAGCACCGGACCGCTCATCCCTGATCCTCGCGCGGCACGATGACCACCGCGTCCTCGCCGTCCACGTCCCCGATCAGCACGTCCACGCGAAGGTGCGCCGCCGCCTGCACCTTCTTGCCGACGATGTCGGCGTGGATGGGCAGCTCCCGTCCGCCACGATCCACCAGGACCGCCAGCGCGATGCGCGACGGCCGGCCGAAATCCGCCAACTCGTCCATCGCCGCGCGGACGGTCCGGCCCGTGTACAGCACGTCGTCCACGATCACCACGATTCGGCCGTCGAGGCTCAGGGGCAGGTCGGTCTTCCCGACCACAGGACGCGGCCCGATGGTCTGCAGGTCGTCGCGGTACAGCGTGATGTCCAGCGCCCCGCGGGTGACGGCCACGCCCTCCCGCTCCTCGATGTAGCCGGCCATCCGCTCGGCAAGCTGGACGCCGCGGCGCTGAATGCCGACGAGGATCAGATCATCCGTGCCGGAAAACAACTCGACGACTTCATCGGCCATGCGACGCAGCGTGCGCGCCATGGACCGGGCATCGAGAACCACGGTCGGCTTTCCCGGCATCGACGCCGAATATAACGACCTGCGCCGCCGGGAGGGCGAACCGGCAAACGCCGTCGCTACTCGAGGTGCGCGGCGCGCGGCGGCGACGCGGTCTCTCGCCGAGCGAGCCGCGGCCGAATATCGATCACCTTGGGATCATCGAAGGCCAGGCCGGCGAGTTCCGCCTGGCGGACCGACTCCGGACGCGGAACCCCCGTTTCGTCGGCGCCATCGGCCACGTCGGCGAGGGCCGCGACCGGAAGGCTGACCTCACGGTCGACCATGACCGCGGCTCGAGCCGCCGGCCATGCCGCAATCGCCGTCGACGGCCGCACCCGCGCCGACCGCCGGATCTCGGCGACAATCAGGAAGCCGGTGCGGGCAATCATCGCCAGGCCGAGGTAGGCAGCGATATCGGCAACATTGACCACCAGATCCGAGCCTGCGCCGATCGCGATCGAGATGAAGTCCACCACGCCCGGTGGCGACAGCGCCAGACTCGCGAAGTTCCCAAGAGCGCCCCCCATGATGAGGCCCAGCGCCCGGGGCGCCGACGCGTCAATCCGCGCGAGCTCGCGCGTCACCGGGATCATGAACAGGATCGCCGCCAGCGTCAGCGCGAGGTTGAGCTCCCAGGTGTAGGCACCGGCGCTCCAACCCAGGACGGCCCCCTCGTTGTGAAAGACGGCGAACCGCAGCCGGGACGTCACCTCGACGGGGTTCCCCGCCACCAGGCGCGCAGCCGCCGCCTTGGTCAGCCAGTCGGCGACTGCGACCACAAGGGCCAGGCGCGACATCACCAGCAGCGGGTTCCGCGATCCGATCACGCGTCTCGTCCGGTCCAGGGTTGGCGAGAATCGACTGCGCCGAAACGGCATTGGCGAGGGGAGGGGCGCCCCGCCGAGCCCTCGGGTTGTTCCGGGACCCGGAGGCGCACGGAGAGACGCACTCCCCTCGGACCCCGACGAGAAGCAGTCCGTATGCCAGCCCGTCTGATCTGTAACCCGTTGGAGGATAGTCGCTTGACTCCAGACAGGCAGACTCCGTTGTCCGAGCGCCACACCCCAGGGTGCGGCGGAAGTCGGGCCGGTGCTACACGCCGGCGGCGCAATACCTGTCGTCGAGCGAGAGCGTTTCGGGCAGCGTCAGGCGCGCTTGCCGGCCCCCGGTTGGGGCCACAGAATCACCGTTCCTCACTCCGTGCGTTCGGTGAACCCGAAGGGGACTTCATTCGTGGCTTCCGTTGAGGCGCGACGCCGACTGGCGTTCGTCCTGTTTACCGCTTCCTCCAGCGCGGCCGCGGCCTGCGCCAGCGGAGGCGGGTCGGCGGCGCCCGCGGCCACCCCCGCGCCGGCCGGGCTCACTTTCGAGCAGGCCCTCGTGGCCGACTCCTCGACCTTCGAGCCTCCGACGGGATACCGGGCCGTGGCCGAGACGGACTGGATTCAGGCCGCGATGACGGGTTCTGTCGGTGGCACGGTGGTCGAAGGAAGCCGGTGGATACTCGGCGACTCCTGCACGGTTCACTTCACCGGTGAAGCCGACGTCCTCGCCGCGAGCGAGTCCGCGCCGCTGCCCACGCGCAAACTGAGTGGTGACGCCTGCCGGGGGCAGACGGGCTTCTGGCAGATGTCCGCCGGCCGCGTGTACTTCTGGATGCCCCTGGCCGGCGGATGGAGCGCCGAGTACTACGGCGACTTTGCCGATGATACGACGATGCTGCTCCGGCGGTACCCGATGCGTCGCACCGGCGCACGGTCGTGGCGGGCGGACCGCGACGCCGCGATCGTCAGTCGGGCGCGCCGGATCGTCGAGGTGCGCGCCGTGGCCGCGAAGGCCACCTATGAGGTCACGAGCACACTCCGGGCGGTGGGCGAACCGGACTGGGCCACGCGCCCCGGGGCCGGGACGGCGCCCAGCGTCGCCGGAACGCGGTGGCGGATGCACAACGGGTGCGTCCTGACATTCGCCACGACCGTGCTGGCCCGCGGGACGACCACCCAGCGCCTGACGAGAAGCCTGACGAGCACGGAGTGCGAGGGGCTGAAGGGGAGCTGGCAGCAGCAGGGGAAGCGGGTCTTCTGGCTCGTGAACATCGATTCGCTCACCGCGGTGGAGACGTACGCGGACGTCGCCGACACGCTGATGCGGGCCCGGCACTACGACCTCAAGCGGGCATCGGCGAAGGAAGCGTTCCAGGGCACTTGGGATCCCACGCGGTCGCATACGCTCACGCGCGTCCGGCCGGCGCGCTGAACGCGGCGCATGCGGCGATCGCCTGGACATCGGACGGGCGGCGGCAGGCGTCCGGACGCTGAGGACCGGCTGCGGGCGGGGAGACCTGATGTTGGGTCCGGGCGAGCACGCGCGCTGGCGAGCCGCGACAG
>JABWBJ010000149.1 GCA_013360595.1 Gemmatimonadaceae bacterium
GGCGGCCGAATCGCCGCCGTCGGTCTCGATCTGCGTGTACACGACGTTCGGATTCGAGCGGGCGACGTCGAGCGCGATGCGTCCCCAGGTCCCCGGGGGCAGGCCGCCGCTCGTCAGGCGCGTCCAGGTGCGCCCGGCGTTCTCCGTCTTCCAGAGGCCGCTGCCGGGGCCGCCGCCGTTGAAGCAGCACCCCGTGCGCCGGCGCTGGTAGCTCGCGGCGTACAGCACGTTCGGGTTCGCGGGATCCATGGCGAGATCGGTCACGCCGGTGTGCTCGTCGACGTAGAACACCCTGGCCCAGGTGCGGCCGCCATTCGTCGACTTGAAGACGCCGCGTTCCGGATTGGGGCCGAAGAGGTGCCCGGGGGACGCGACGTACACGATGTCCGAGTTGCGGGGGTGCAGCACCACGCGGGCGATGGTCTGCGTTTCACGGAGGCCGAGGTGTGTGAACGTCCGGCCGCCGTCGGTGGTCTTGTAGATGCCGTCGCCGAAGGACGAAGTCTGGCGGTTGTTCGGCTCGCCCGTCCCGACGTACACGATGTCGGGGTTGTTCTGGTCGATGGCGATGTCGCCGATCGACGCCGAGCCGTACTGCTCGAAGACCGGGCGGAAGGTCGTTCCGGCGTTGGTGGACTTGAAAACGCCGCCGACCGCGTAGCCGATCCAGATGATCCGGGGGTCCCGTTCGACGGCGTCGATGGCGTCGATCCGGCCTCCCATGCTGGCGGGCCCGATGGAGCGGAACCGGAAGTTGGCCAGGAGCGGATTCGGCGACCGGTTGATCATGGTCGTGTCCCGCCGGGTGACATTCCCCTGCGCCGCCATGGATGCCGGCAGGAGGGCGGTGACGGCGATGAGCAGGGGACGGCGCAGCACGCAGGGCCTCGGGTGAGGGGCGTCTGAATGTGCAGCCTGGGGGGCGCAGGCGGGAGAAGGGCGCCCGGGCATTGCCACCAAATGACGGCGCCAGCCGTAGTGAAGGTGTGCCATCTCCACCCTCATCGGGAATCGCCATGGAAGAGTTCAAGGTCACCGCCGACAGGCTGAAGGACCGGCTCAAGGAGCTGATCCACGAGGGCAACGTCCGGCGCATCATTCTCAAGAACCCCCAGGGACGCGTGTTGCTGGACATGCCCCTCAACGCCGGCGTCGTGGGCGTGGCGCTCCTTCCGTTCTGGACCGCCGTCGCCGCCGTGGCGGTCCTGGCCACCGACTATACGGTGGCGGTGGAACGGGATCCCGGGACCGGCGTCAAGAAGGCGGAGTAGGTCGCTTCGACACTGCGGCCGGGACCACTCGCCCTCGCCACGAGGCGAGCGGCGACCATGGACGTCTCCGACGGAAAGAGCCGTTGGGTGCCTTGAGTCGCCCGCCCGGGATTCGTGCCGCCGTCGTCCGAGACCTTCGTTGCCGGGCCGCTGCCTGTCGAGCGAACGTTGACTTCCGCTTGCCCGCTCGCATTCGACACGCAGGCGACCAGCGACTCGTTCGCTTGCCAGGGTGGGCATCGACTCGCCGAAGGGCTCAGCGGCCAGCGGGGTCAGGTCTCCCGTGGCGCTCCGGAGGAACAGGTCGCCGCGGGATCGGAGGTCACGGCGGAAAGACCTCCTCCACCGCACGGCGGAAGGATGGCGGATCGATGGCAGGAAACCTGTAGAACTCGGGTTCCATCTCGCGGAACCGGCGCCGCACTTCCGCGGGGCTGATCAGGCCGCGGGCCCGCATCTCCTGCACGTCGGCCAGGTCGCGCGCGTGCCCCCGTTCGATCTTGGCCAGCGCTTGGGCGCAGAAGTCATAGTGATGTACCGTCACGCGACCGAGCCGCGAAACCACCGGACTGCGATCCTCTCCCTCCCATCCAGGCGACACGGGAATGAACTGGTCCGGCGATGCCAGTTCCACGTTTACGTGGAGCCGCTCCTTGAGCTCAGGAATCGCGCGCAACAGTGCTCCGGATTCGGGGCGCATGGCCAAGTCGATGTCGATCGTCGACTGGCGCCACCCGACCAGGACTGCCGTCGCGCCACCCACGAGATAGACGTGCGTGTCTTCGGTCGCCGCACGCGCGAGGCCTGCCAGAAATGCCTCGATCCGTTCCCGCGTTGCTAGCTCGCGCACGCAAGGGCGCGCTGGAAGCTCACTACCCTTCGAATCAGGGCGTTGTACCGGGAGTGCGCGGCCGAACCATGACGCATGGCCAGCAGCTGGTACAGCCTCATCTCGGCGTCTGGAAAGGGCCGAGGCACGCGAAGGCCCAACGCCTGCAACCGCGGCGAGGCGATCGAGACCAGCAAGGCGTCCTCGGTTTCGGCACCCTGCGCGAGATCCCGCAGCCCCTGCACAACCAGCTCCCCCCCTGGCAGATCGGCATGCGACATGAAGGGGAGTCTACGCGTCGCCGAAACGGCAGGGAAGACCGCTGGGTCACTGCGGGCTTGCTGGCTCGCGCTCGACGGACGCGGCCGGCACGTCGTGCCCCAACCGGCACGAAGCCGCGACCAGCACTTTCATCGCTTCCGCGCACCTGGCGCCGCTACAACGTCACCTGGGAATTGACAGTCCCGCGGCAGGCGAGAGCTCTGGACAGGCTCAAAACCGGGACACCCGTGTTCCTGCCCGCTGCTCTTCCGCTGTCCACGCTGCTCCAGGAGTCGGTTGTCGCGCCTTCACCGCGCCGCCGACCGGTTCGTCGCCACCACCGGGTTTCCGCTGGTGTCCGCCGTCCGCCGCCAGTACGGGCCCTCGAAGCGGTCGTCCCGGCCGGCCATGTGCTCGAGAACGAGCCCGCGTATCGCGAGGGGCGGAAGCTCGGGATCGACGAGGCCGTGATTCTCGCGATGAAAGAAGGCGGCTGAACAGCGCAGGGCGGGCTCCCGGGTGGTGGATTCCGGTCGAAAGCCGTGCACCGGGTCACCGCCAGCGCGCGTTGTGCGTCGCCGATCGTCGACGCGAAGCTGTCCCCCAGACGGATCACGCGCCGAGCGCCGCGGCGCCGGATGCGGCCGCTGGAGCCGTGCGGCACGCGGGTAACGTTCACTTTCTCCCGCCTTCCGGCTATACCTCATCGGGTCACCATCGTCCCCGCCCATGGATCTCAGCGACGCCATCCGCTCCCGCCGCTCGGTCAGGCAGTTCACGGGCCGGCCCGTCCGCCGCGAGGACATCGAACGGTTGCTCGAGGCCGCGGTGCTGGCCCCCAACCACCGGATGACGCAGCCGTGGCGATTCTCTGTGCTGGGGCCGGAAGCCCGGCGCGCGTACGGCGCCGTGCTCGGGGCGCGGAAGGCACACCGCGTCGAGGACCCGGCGGCGGCGCAGGCCGTCGTCGACAAGGTGGTCGCCAGCGCTTCCGCGCTGCCCGCGCAGGTCGCCGTGGCGATGACGCTCTCCGACAACCCCGAGGTGCGCGAGGAGGACTACGCCGCCACCATGATGGCGGTGCAGAACATTCTGCTCACGGCGCGCGGGCTCGGCCTCGCGACGCACCTGAAGACCGGCGCGGTCATGGAGGATCCCCGAGCCCGCGCCGCCCTCGGGATTCCCGACGGCCAGCGCCTCGTGGCCATGATCGATCTCGGCGAGCCGTCGGAAGCGCCGGAACCGAAGCCGCGTCGCAGTGCCGCCGAGCTGACGACCTGGCTCCCGTAAACCGCGCCGCTGGGGACGGCGTGACGCTTGCGGTGACGCTCGGCGCCAGCCGGCACGGCACGACGACCAGACAGTGCGACACGTCGACGATCGACCAGACGGGCCGCCGCGGCGGTGAGGACGGGCTCCCGGGATTCGTCGTCGGTCGGCTCGACGTACTCTGAGCGGCCGGATGGCGGGGTACCGGCCGGCGCGCGACCGGCGACTCCGCCATCCGACGCCGACTGCTCAGGGCTGGATCACCTTCCTTACCTGGTCCTTCCCCTTGTCCTTGGCCGGGATGCCCCTGACCATCCACTCCGGCGGCGGCGCCCCCTTGAGCTTGGCGTCGAAGAACTCCTGCATCTTCTGCGCCATGTCCTTCTGGTTGGCGCGGCTGGCCGGGTTATGGACGTCGTTGTTGTAGTTGATCAGATAGGCTTCCTTCCCCAGGCGGCGCATGCCGATGAACAGCTCGATGCCCTGGTACCACGGCACGGCGCCGTCCGCGTCGTTATGCATGATGAAGAGCGGCGTCGAGACGCGCGGCAGGTGGAAGAGCGGGGAATTCTCGATGTACAACTGCGGCTGCTCCCAGAGCGAGGCGCCGATCCGGCTCTGCCCCGCCTCGTACTGCATCGACCGGTTGAGGCCCGACTCCCAGCGGATGCCGCCGTAGGCGCTGGTCATGTTGGCGACCGGCGCACCCGCCATCGCCGCGCTGAACATGGTGGTCTGCGTGATGATGTAGGCCGTCTGGTAGCCGCCCCACGACTGCCCCTGCAGGCCAAGCCCCTTCGGGTCGACGTACCCCCGCTCGAGCAGCTTCTGCACCCCCGGCACGACGGACTTCACGGCGCTCGGGCCCGGATACCCCATCTCGTAATGGATGTCCGGCTCGAAGACGAGGTAGCCGTTCGAGACGTAGTGCGTGGAGTTGATGACGTTGCGGCCGTTCGGCGGCACATACGCGTGCAGTCCGTCTGACCGGTCCTCGTAGAAGTACGAGATCATCGGGTACTTCCGTGACGGGTCGAGATTCTCCGGCTTGTAGAGGATCCCCTGCCGCGGGACGCCGTCCATGCTGGTCCACGTCACCAGCTCGGCGGTGCCCCAGACGTACTCCTTCTGCCACGGGTTCGCGTCGGAGACCTGCGTGAGCGCCGTCAGGCTGGGGCCCACCCACAGGTTGGGGAAGTCGACGAACGTCGATTTCGTGACGAGGTAGGTCTCGGCGTGCCGCGCCTTCGAGGGCGTGCCGTAGCGCAGGTCTCCCAGCACGACCGGCTCCGGCGGGCGCCGGCGGTCGAGGCGCGTGCGGTAGAAGCCACTCGCCTTGGTGTCCTCGTCGAACGCGCTCAGCCAGACCGGTTGCGCAGGGTCGACGAATCGCGCGTCCTCGTCGCGGCCGAGCGCGAGGAGGCGGAGCACGAGACTCTCGCGCCGCCCGAGCGAGTCGGTCAGCACCACCGGCGCCTTCGTCCCGGTCGGGTCGATCTCCCAGATGTCGAACCGGTCGTTCACGAACACGGACCGGTCATCCGGCGACCAGCCGGCAATCCCCCAGGGCGCCGGATCGTCAGGCGTGCTCCACGTCTCCTGCTCGAAGTGGACGCCGCGGGCCGGCTCGGTGACGTTGGTGACCTTCCCGGTGGCGATCTGGTAGGTGTACCAGTGGTTCCGGTCGAAGTAGGCGATGTACTTCCCGCCCGGGGAGAGGGTGGCGTTCCCCGTGATCCCCCTGGCCACCAGCTTCCGGTTGCCGGTCGCCGGGTCGACGACGTGGACGTCGGTCGCGCCGTCGCCCCACATGCGCGGGATGTCGTACGGCACGCCGGTGGCCTGCAGGCCGACCTTCGCGTCGTCCGAAAGCTGCACCGACGGGAACGAATCGGTCGTGAGCTGGACCAGCTTCTTCGCGGCCAGGTGGAAGATGGCGGTGTAGGTGCGGTTGCGGGCCTGGTTCACCTGGAGCAGCTGCGTGGGCTGCAGGGCCGGATCCTTCCAGTGCCAGAGGTCGTAGCGTGCCTTCCCCACCAGCGAGTCCGCGGGGATGGTGTCCTCCCGCGGCGGCGCGATGCTGATCGTGAGGGCGTTGCCGGCGCGCGTGAACGCGAGGCTCACATTGTCCGGAAACCGCATGCCGTCGGGCAGCAGATCGTTCCGGACGATGGGCTGCGCGGTCCCGGTGCGCACCGATCCGTGGTAGACCACCGGTCTCGCGTCCGGCCGCCCGAACTCGTCGCGATCGCTCGTGAAGACGAACTGCTGCTGGAGCCGGTCGAACGCGAACGAGCGGTAGTTGCCCGGCCCGGTGAGCACCGGCTGGGTGACGCCGGTGGCGAGGTTCCGGAGGTAGACGCCGTCCCGCGTGGAGTCGGCGCGCGACGCCACCGTGTACGCCAGCACCTTCGCGCTGTCGTCGAACTGGTAGGCGACGACGTCGGCGATCACTTCATCGGCGCCGGTGTCGAGGTTCCGGAGCGTGATCGGATTCCCGAAGGAGCGCCTGACGCCGTTCGCCGGCGCGGCGCCGCCGGCACGTCCGCCGCGCCCGGC
>JABWBJ010000150.1 GCA_013360595.1 Gemmatimonadaceae bacterium
CGCCCGTTCCCGCTGCGAGTTCTGGCAGAGCCTCATCGACAACCGGCTGCACCTGCTCCCGGTCGAGGGGCTGTTCGACCAGGCGATGGGCCTCGCGTTCCAGCTCAAGCACGGCCTGCCGGACTGCCTGTACCTGGCCGCGGCCGGGAACATCGGCGCGGGCCTCATCACCGCCGACCGCACGCTCTTCGAGCGCGGTAAGGCGGTCCAGGACCGCATCCAACTGCTTGCCGGCATCGACCCGCACTGAGCGGGGCGGGGCAGTTATTGCCGACGAGACGACAACCCAACCTTGGCGCCGTGACTACGGCGATGTCCGGTTCGTAGAATTCCCTCGGAACGTGTGAGGATGAGGCAATGTCAGCCGAACGACGCGCCGGGAAGAGTCCAACGGGGCGGAGAACGAGCATCGTGTGGAGCGGTGCGCGCAAGGTGGTGGACGAGTTCCTCGAGCATGTCCACGATCCGGGCTGGCTCATCGAGCAGTGGCCGCGGATCGGCGTGGAGCTTGAGAACGAGGCGGAGGATGTGCTGCCCGCGCTGGTCGAGTCGCTCGACGATCCCGAGTGGCGCAGGCGGACGCTCGCCGCACAGTTTCTCCTGCGGGTTGCCCGCCTGCGACCGGAGAAGGTGGAGGATCGGGCCGCGGTGGCAAGAGCGTCCGACATTCTGACCGAGGAGCTTCGCGCGGCGGATGTGGACCGGTGCCTGTGGGCCTGTCTCCTGCTGACGGAGGGTGCAGCACCGGCCAGGGCCAAGCCGCGGTTGCGGCGGCTGATGGATCATCCGGACGACCGAGTCCGGGTATGCGCCGCCGCTGCATTGAGCACGATTGACGCGGGGAGCGCAACGCTCATTCAGACGCTGCGCCGAGCGCTGCGTGACGAACGGCCCGAAATCGTCCTGGTGGCCGCGAAGGTGTTCGCTCGGCTGGGTGTGCATTCGGCCGAGCCGGTCGAGGAACTCGCCGGCGCCCTGGCCAACGAAAACGACGAGTGCGTCTATCCGATTCTCCTGGCCCTGGCGGAACTGGGGCCGCAGGCGCACGTCGCGCTGGACGCCGTGCGCGACTTTCTGAGCGACCGGACGCGCAGTCTGGCGCTGCGGGGACGCGCGGCCCGCACCATCGGTTGCATCACGAGAGACTCGGACGATGGCCTCGGTGTATTGTCACGAGCACTCTCCAGCGACGCCTGGGAGGTCGTGGTGGGTGCTATCGAGGGTCTGGTGGAGACGGGGCGGGCTACCGCACAGATCGTCGAACGGATCGAGGGGCTGCTCTCATCGGAACACGAGGAAGTGCAAATCGCGGCGGCGCTCGCCCTGGGAAGGCTCGGCCCCCGGGCGGCGACATCCGTTCCGGCGCTGGTGAGTCGGCTGAAGGATCGCGTGAGTCCGGGGCTGGGAACGGCGCTGGCACGGACGCTCGGCGGCATCGGGCCGGCGGCCGCGCCGGCGCTTCTCGACATCATACGGCGGCACGACGTGCAGGCCATTCCCATCGCCAGCGCCGCGTTCGCACAGATGGGCAGTAAGGGTGCCACGGCACTTGCGGAAGCCCTGAAAACGGAAACGGATGAGTGGGGGCGAGCGGCGTTCGTTGCGCTCGTGCGTGAACTGGGTAGCGAGGCCGGCGAGGCGGTTCCGGTGCTGGCGACCATTCTTGCCGAGACCGAGGACGAGGAGCTGGCGGCGACGGTACTGGCGGCCATCGACGCGACGGGACGGGCGGCCATGCAGGCCGTTCCGGCGCTGGTTGCGTGGGTCGGCAAGGGGAGCGACGAGCTGGCGTTCGCCGCAAGGCGCGTTCTGCGCAATCTCGGCCCGGAAGCGACGCAGGCGGTAGAGGAAGCACTGGCAGACATCCCCGCCGACGAGCGGGAGCGACTGGAGGGGTTTCTCCCGCAGGCGGACGACGGTCTCGACCGGTTATTCGCGAAGTTCGACGGCGTGAATGATACGCTGCTCTGGAACTTCGTGTACGTCGCCGACATCCTGATCGAACACGAGCGCGCTGGTCGCAAGCCCGTCGGCACGAAGCGCATGGCGGAGATGCTGCCCGAGCGGAGGGAGCAGGGGGCGATACCAGCCAACTTTGCTGCCGCCGAGCGCACACTGGGGCTGAACATCAAGAAACTACAGGGACTGTTGAGGTTTCGCGTCCAAGACAACATTCCCGGCCGCGCGGGTCACCTGACGCCGGAGGCACGCGCGCTGCTGGTCGAAGTGAAGGCGTATCTGCGCGCCAAGGCCCAGCGTCAGCGGCGCGTCAACCGTATTGACTGAGCATGTCTGCTGTGGCAAGGTGGTGGTTGAACCAATCATGCCGTGCCTATGTCCAAAAGTGTCCGTCTGCCGGGATTCGACTCGACCGCAATCGCCTTCCCGAGTGACGCAATCACGCTCAGCCAGATGCGCCGCCATGACCCGGAAGTCTTCACCTTCGATCGGCTCACCGACGCGCGTGCGGACTCCATCGACGCCGTGGCGACGCACGGCCTGGAGTTGGTGCTGGCGGAGCGGTCGTATGCCCGCGCCGCCGGGCTGAGCGACCCTCATCCCGGCGATAACCGCACCGAGACCATCTCCCTGCTCAACGACGCGTACAAGGAATACGGGCTGAGCACCGGCATGCAGCAGACGCGGCAACTGGTGCGCGACTTCGAAGCCCAGGCGATCCGGCAGGCCGAGAAGGTCCGTGGCCGGTCGCGCTGAACTCCCCGATCCCCCTCATGTGACCAACCCTTCCAAGCCGCGCAGAGCGGCTGCGCGGCTGGCCGGCCGGCGGCCAGGTGGATAGATTCTGCTTGTAAGCGCGCGTGCTGGGCGGGCGCTGCTGTGGAACTTCGTGTATGTCGCCGACATCCTGATCGAACACGAACGCGCTTGGTTTCAAGCCTGTCGGCATGAATCGCATAGCGGAGATTCTGACGCAGCGAAAGCAGGAGGGCAAGGTTCCTGCGGATTTCATGGGCCAAGGGCGGATGCTCGGACTTCGCATCGAGAAGCTGGAGAAACTCCTGGACTTCCGCTTCCGCGACGGCATACCCGGTCGCACGGGCGCGTTGACGCCGGAGGCACGCGCGCTGCTGGTCGAAGTGAAGGCGTATCTGCGCGCCAAGGCCCAGCGTCAGCGGCGCGTCAACCGTATTGACTGAGCATGTCCGCTGTGGCAAGGTGGTGGTTGAACCAATCATGCCGTGCCTATGTCCAAAGGTATTCGTCTGCCGGGATTCGACCCGACCGCAATCGCCTTCCCGAGTGGCGCCATCACGCTCGACCAGATGCGCCGCCATGACCCGGAGGCCTTCAGCACATTCAGCCGTCTCATGGATGCCCGAGCCGACGATATCGACGCGATCGGCACGCACTGCATGGAGTTAGCCCTTGCTGAAAGTGCGTTCGCGCGCGCTGCAGGAATAAGTGATCCTCATCATCAACACTGGCAGAAAGAGTACAGGTCGCTTCTGAATGACGCGTACAAGGAGTACGGGCTGAGCACCGGCATGCAGCAGACGCGGCAACTGGTGCGCGACTTCGAGGAGCAGGCGGCCAGGCAGGCCGAGAACCTTCGTGGCCCGTCGCGATGAACTCCCCGATCTCCCTCCTGTGACCAATCCTACCGAACCGCACAGGACGGCTGCGCCGCTGGCCGACCGGCGGCCAGATGGGTAGATTCTGCCCGTAAACGCCCGCGCTGGGCGGGCGCTGCGTCGGAGGTTCGGGCATGGCGTGGTTCGGAAAGGCCGCCGGGGCTGCCCTCGGATCGCTGTTCGGTGGACCCATCGGCGCCGGGGTCGGCGTCTTCCTCGGGTCTATCCTCGATGACTCAACGGATGAAGAAGTTCCGCGGATTTCCGCCGCGGGCAGTTCGGTCATCGACGATGTCGGCGAGCACTGCGAGATAACGGTTCAAACGCCGGTTCCCGCCGACGCCGTGGGCTTCTTCCTCATCCAGGACCGTGACGGGCGCAACGTGAAGGCTGTCGTGGATGTCGCCGACGAGGACGGGGAGTTCTCCCGGTGCGGGCCGATCCGGGGTGGCAAGTGCGCATGCTACATCCCGTACACGGCGCTCCTGGTGCAGAAGCCCGGCGACTACAGGCTCGTATTCCGGGTGATCGCCACGGATGACCAGCCGCGCCTGCTTGGTGAAACGACCTTCGTGCAGCACGTCCCCGCGTGCGGACCGTGGGATCGCGTGGCCTACCTGCTGCCCACGATCCGACTCTGCATGTATGTCGCGATGGCGGATGGCGACCTGAGCCGCGAGTCACTCCGAGCCGTCAGGCGGGCGTGCGAAGACGAGGCGTGCCGCAGTGCCGACACCCAGGAACGCATGCGCCGCGCGCTCAAGGAGACCCGCGCCTACATGCCGCATGTGACCGACGAGGACGTGCGCGATGCGGCGGAGGCGTTCCGTCGGCGGTATCCGTACCTTGAGGCGGAGGAACTCGCCGGTGTATTCCTCTCGATCGCGCGTGCCGACGGCCCATGTTCACATCGAAGGACGCTCGCGCTGCAGAAAGTGCTGACACTGCTCGGGATGACGGACAGTGCGTGGCGCGACTTCGCTGAGGCGCATTCCCTCGACGGCCGGGATTACTTCGCCGTCCTCGGTCTGGATCACGCGGCTTCCGCGCAGGACGTTCGACAGGCCTACCGCCGGCTCATCCGGCAGTGCCACCCGGACCTGTTTGTTGGGGAGCCGCCGGAAGTCCAGGCGGATGCCCATCGCCGGTCGATCGAACTGCGCGAGGCATATGACGCGCTCATCTCCCGACTGCCGGCTGACCCCCGGCATCACCCCTGACGCGGCTTCGCTGAACCGCGCAACGTGATTGCGCGGTTCGTCCGCTCCATTCTCCATCAGTAAAACTGGCTCCCACGCGACTCCCGCCCGACGACCCGCCGGCGGGAGGCACGCGGCGGATGCCGGGCGGGTCAGAAGGAGTACCGCGATGCGCAAGCTCGCCATCGTGCTGGGCTGTCTGTTGTACGTCGTCAGCCCTATCGACCTCGCGCCGGACTTCCTGCCGGTCATAGGCCAACTGGATGACCTGGGAGTCATCGCGCTGACCGTGCAGTCGCTGCTTCGTAAGGAAGAGAGAGCGGGGAGAGCATGACCATGCCGGCACACGCCATTCAACAGGTGCCGACGGGCAAGCCGGACTCGCCCGGCAACATCCGGGCGCGGCTTGACGAGGAAGAGCAGGTGTCGCTGGCGCAGAGCATCGCGCAGAACGGCATCCTCGTGCCGCTTCTCGGGCATTACGAAGGCGACGCCATCATCATCGACGACGGGCACCGCCGTCTCGACGCCGCCCGCCGTGCCGACCTTGCCACCGTGCCGATGCTGATCGCCGAGAAGGCCCCGACGCCGGCGGAGCGTGTCACGCTCCAGCTGCTGGCCAACACCCAGCGCCAGGGCCTGAAGGTCACGGAGCACGCCCGCGCTCTGCACGAGCTGATGCAGGCGACCGGCTGGTCGGCGGCGGAAGTTTCGTTGCGGCTCGGCCGGCCGTCGCCCGGCACGATCTCCAAGCTGCTTTCTCTGCTGGTGCTGCCGCGTGACGTGCAGGACCAGATCGACGCGGGGCGCATCCCGATGAGCAGCGCGTACCAGATTGTCACCGTGCCGGACGCGGCGGAGCGCGAGCGGCTTATCCAGGCCGTGCTCGAAGGCCGGCTGACGCGCGACCGCCTCGTCGCGGAAACGAAGGCCGTAAAGTCGGGCCGGCCCGCTCCACGAACGAGCACGCGGCAGCGCATCGCGCGCGAGCGCGTCGTCATCAAGCTCGGCGAAGGCCGGTCGGTCGTCGTGTCCGCTCCGACGCTCACCGTCGATGCGGTTGTCAACTGGTTCATGGACCTTGCCGAGCAGCTCAGGCACGCGGGCGCCGACGGTCGGCCGCTGGCGGAAGTCGTCAGGAGCATCTCGGGCAACGGCAAGTAGGAGATTCATCATGGAACTCATCGGAGTCGTCACGCTGTTCATCATCGCCACGTTGTGGAAGGCGGACGAGGACGCCAAGCGAAAGGCGGGCAAGTAAGCCATGCTCGGACTCTTCAGGAAACGCAAGCGCGCCGTGCGCGAGCCGTCCGACCTGCTCGCGCTGCCGCTGCTCCACTGGTCGCGTGACGACGCCTGGACGCTGCGCGACGCGGTGGAGGGCACGCT
>JABWBJ010000151.1 GCA_013360595.1 Gemmatimonadaceae bacterium
CCCTGCAGGTAGTCGGCCGGATTCAGGCGGGGGCGCGCCCCGGCCCGGCCCGATCGCGCCCGCTGGTCGTGACGCCTGGCCCACACGGCGTGGGCGTACCCGGGCGCGGCCTCGATCTCGGCGAGCCCTTCGGCGAGCGCGCTCGCAGCCGCCCGCTGAACCACCGGGTCGAGGGTGGTGTGGATGCGATAGGAACCCGCGCGAACCGGAACACCGGCCCGCTCGGCCTGGACCGCCACGACGTCGGTAAACCACGGCGCCGGCGCGCTGTACCCCTCGTCAGGCACCGTCACCAGCGGCTCCGCCTGCGCGGCGGCCGCCTCGTCCTTCGTGATGAAACCCTGCGCCGCCATGAGGGCGAGGACCAGGTTCCGGCGCTCGCGGGCGCGATCCGGCCGGCCAACGGGATCGAAGATGGCCGGGCCATTGATGACGGCGGCCAGCGTGGCGGCTTCGGCCAGGGTGAGCCGGGCCGCCGGCTTGCCGAAGTAATGCCGGCTCGCGGACTCGATGCCGTACCAGCGCCGGCCGAAATGGACCTGGTTCAGGTACGCCTCGAGGATCTCGTCCTTCGTGTAGTGGCGCTCCATCTCCCGCGCGGCCGCCTGTTCGCGGAGTTTCCGGCCGAGGCTGCGGTCCGAGCGGTCGATGATGCTCGGGTGCATGTTGCCGACGAGCTGCTGCGTGATGGTGCTCGCCCCCCGCGGATTCCCGCGGACCGCATCCCGCAGAGCGCCGGCGATGCCGACCAGGTCGACCCCGTCGTGCTGATAGAACCGCTGGTCCTCGATCGCGATGAACGCCTGCGGGACATGGGCCGGGAGCGAGGCAAGCGGGATGCTCGTGCGGAACTGCGCACCGATCTCGCCGATGAGCGAGCCATCGCGAGCCAGGACCAGCGACGACTGCGGCGGCCGGACGATGCGCCACGGTGGCGTCGAATCCGCCGGCGCCGGCGCCCCCTGTCCGCCGGCCGGGGACGCGGCGGCGAGCCAAAGAGCAGCGCTCCCTGACAGGAACGCGCGCGCGCGACGGAGGCGTGAGCCGGATGCCATGGCTGGAAAGTACCCGCCGAAGGGTGGCCGTTCCGGTGGGCGTTTCGCCGTGACGGGGCGCACGCGAGACGGCCGAGGGAGTTGCCGCCTTCCGGTGCGCCCCACAGGTTCTGGCCAATGCCACGAACCCTCACCATCGCGGTGGCCCAGCTGCACCCCCACAAGGGGGACTATCGCGCGAACATGACCCGGTTGCGGGACATCTTTGCGCAGGTTCGGATGCTGTCGCCGCATCCGCAGGTGTTGCACTTCCCCGAGACCGTCCTGAGCGGGTACTTCGTCGAAGGCGGGGTGCGGGACGTGGCGGTCACGGCCGGCACGCTGGCGCGCGACCTGGACCAGGCCTACGCCGACGGGCCCAGGGATGACCGGGCGCGGCGGCCGCTGGACGTGGTGGTCGGGTTCTACGAGCGTTGGCGGGACACGCTGTACAACAGCGCCGCCTACATCCGGCTGGGGGACGGCGCGGCGCGGATCCTTCACGTGCACCGGAAGAACTTTCTCCCGACGTACGGCCTGTTCGACGAGGAGCGGTTTGTCGAGCGGGGCCATGCGCTCCGCGCCTTTGATACGCCGTGGGGGCGGGGCGCGCTTCTGGTCTGCGAGGACGCGTGGCACAGCGTGACGGGGACGCTGGCGGCCCTCGACGATGCGCAAGTGATATTCCTCTGCGCCGCGGCGCCGGCGCGCGGCCTGCAGTCGCGTGACGGTGTGCCGGGGCCAGGGAGCGTGGCCCGGTGGGAGCGCCTGATCAAGGACATGGCCGACGAGCACGGCGTATTCGTGTCGCTGGCGAACCTCGCCGGGAGCGAAGGCGGCAAGGTGTTCGCGGGCGGGTCGTGCGTCGCGGGGCCGCGGGGCGACATCCGTGTGCGGGCGCCCGCGTTCGACGAGGCGATCGTGACGTTGACGATCGACCTCGGCGACATCGCGAGGGCGAGGTCGGACATGCCCCTGCTGTCGGACCTGCGGACCGCCCTGCCTCACCTCCGGCGCACGATGGACGCGATCGAGCGTCACGAGGCGTTCACGGCGCCGTACGATCTGGCCGAAGCGGAGGTGAGGCTCCGGGGGGCCCCCCCCGATAGCGAATTTGGGGCCGGGGCCGCGGAAAACCATCATCGTGGCCACGCGGGCCTGATCATTCCAGCGCACCACGTGGCCCGGGACGCGCACGGGTGCCCGCCGTCGCTGGAGATCGAGGCCCCGATGGTCGAGGAGTGGCTCGTCCGCTTCCTGCGGGACGAACTCGGGCGCCGCGGGTTCCAGAAGGCCGTCATCGGGCTCTCCGGCGGCGTCGATTCCTCGGTGACGGCGTACCTCGCCGCCCGCGCCATCGGCCCCGAGAACGTGCTCGGCGTGCGGCTTCCCTATCGGACGTCGAGCCCCGACAGCCTGGCCCATGCCAAGCTGGTGATCGACCAGCTCGGGATCCAGTCGCGCACGCTCGACCTGTCGGCGGCCGCGGACGGGTACCTCGCGCAGGAGCCGACCGCCGACGGCACGCGCCGCGGCAACGTCATCGCCCGGCTCCGCATGATAGCGCTCTTCGACCTCTCGGCAGCCATCGGCGGCGTCCCGCTCGGCACGGGCAACAAGACCGAGCGGCTGTTCGGGTACTTCACGTGGCACGCCGACGACTCGCCGCCCCTCAACCCGTTAGGCGACCTCTTCAAGACGCAGGTCTGGGCCCTGGCGAGGCACCTCGGCGTGCCGGACGCGATCGTGACCAAGCCGGCGACCGCCGACCTCGTCGCCGGCCAGACCGACGAAGGCGACTTCGGCATCGCCTACGCCCGGGCCGACGTGATCCTCAACTGGCTCCTCTGGGGCTTCACCACGGCAGACCTCATCGCGCGGGGATTCAACGAGTATGAGGTCGAACTCGTGCGGAACCGCCTCGAGCGCACCCACTGGAAGCGGAAGCTGCCGACCGTCGCCCTCCTGAGCCACACGGCGATCGGGGAATCCTACCTGCGGCCAGTGGACTACTGAGCGCAGAGCGCAGCGGGGAGCGCCAGGCGCCGAGGGCGACGGGAACCCGACACCAGACTGGCTTGCCTACTTCCTCCGGTAGGCCTGTTCGCGGCCGGGCTTCAATCTGATCAGCACGGTCGTGGGGCACTCCGGCGCTCCGGGCGCACAGGCCCGGCGGCGCGACACCTCGACCGAGGCGATGTCGTCGATCCGCACTTCCGTGAGCTGCCCCTCGACGCTGTGACGCGCCACCACCTCGCCGCTGCTGCTGTACACCACGACGTTCTGCGGCGAGCCGGAGGATGAAGGAGGACGTACCTGAACCGGGAACTCGAGCACCTCGCCGTCACCGCCTTCGAGTTGTGGCACCTTGCCGATCTGACGCCTGACCGTTCCGGACGCCGCGCCCGCGATCCGGAACGTGAACGGTTGCTGAACCACCTGCTTCACCTTCCTCCCACCCAGCTCGGCCGGGGTGAACCGCATCGCCGGCAGGGCCTCGCGCACCGCATCCGAGAAGAGTTCGTGCGTCGAGCGGATGACCTTCAGTGTCGAGGGATCGGCGAGCCCGTCTTCACCGACGACGAAACTCACCAGGACCTCGCCCTCGACCCCCGCCTCGCGCAGGATCACCGGATAGCGCGGCATGGTCGATCCTGGCGCCGCGGATACGGGCGTCTCGACCTGATACTCGAAGTACGGCGTCGATGGGGCCGTCGCCTTGTCGGCTTCCAGCTTCGCTCCGGCCGCCCCGGGGGCCACCGGATCGGGCCGTGGCGCTTCACAGGCCGCGGCGACCAGGAGCGCCGTGCCGGCCGCGGTCATCGTGAACGTACGCCAGCGCAGGCGCGCGTCGGTCATGGCGTGAATCCTCCGTTCGAGGTCGGTCGAGTGCTCACCGAAGTGCGCGGCGAGGCTGCGGGCGGGGAAGCGCGACGTGCCCGCGGCGACGAGCAGCAGGTCGGCGTACCGGCGGACGCCGGGATTGGCCGCGAGCACCCGCCGATCGCAGTCCTGTTCGACCGCGAGCCGAAGCCGTCGCACCATCCACCACGCCACCGGGTTCCAGGGAACCAGCGCCGCAACCAGGGCGCCCGCGGTGAGCAGGCGGGAGTCGTGGGCGCGCACGTGCTCGGCCTCGTGCGCGAGGAGCAACTGCTGTGACGCGTGATCGAGCGCCAGAACCCACGGCGGCACGAGCACGACCGGACGCCGGAGGCCGGCCACGGCCGGCCCGAGCCGATCCGTCACCAGCACCGAATGACCCTGCAACCGCACCGGCCGCGCCCGGCGGCGCTCCCCGGAGAGCCGTCGGTGTGCCAGCGCCAGCAGCGTGAGCAGGAGCACTGACGCCATGCCCCACGCCAGCGGCAGCAGCGCGTCACCGGCGCTGACCGCCACATCGGCCCAGGCCGACGCGCGATCGAGCGGGGAATCCGTCCCGGCCTTCACACCCGTCAGCACCAACGGCGTTTCGACGATCGAGGGCGCCGCGAAGAGCGACGCGTCCGTCGCAGGCGGCGCGAACAGGGCGAACGCCGTGACGGTCCCGACGGCGCACAGACCGAGCCCCCAGAGCCCGCGCGTCGCGCGGCCGCGTGCGCGGAGGATCGTCTCGGCGACCAGGATGGCGCCGGCGGTCGCGGCGCTCACCAGGAGCACCCATGCCATGATCAGTGTCACTTGTCCTCCTTGCCGCCCAGACGGTCGTCGAGGACCCGGCGGAGACGGCGCAATTCGGCGGCATCGACGCCGCGTTCCTTCACGAGATTGGCGAGCAGCAGTTCGCGCGAGCCGCCGAAGATCTTGTCCAGCACCTGCCCGAGCGCCGTCTTGCCGGCGCGCTCGCGCGCCACGAGCGGACTGAAGCGATGCGCCTTTCCCTCTTCCTGGTGGTTGACGTACCCCTTGGCCTCGAGGGTGCGCAGGACCGTCAGCACCGTGGTGTACGCCAGGGGATCCTTCAACTGCTCACGGACCTCCGCCACCGTGGATGGGCCGCGCTCCCAGAGCACCGCCATGACGTCGAGTTCCCGGTCAGTGAATGCGGCCACACCGCCTCCGTCTCCTGGAGTTCTGGCAGGACAGGATGCATCGCGCGGGGGCCGTTGTCAACTAGGTCTTTAGTAGAACCTCTGGCGCGGGGCGCAAGAATCGGGTTGGCCGGACAGCCGGGCGCCTGTAGATCTCGCGGCACAGGAGGTACGATGATCACGACCATGAGCCGTTCCGACCGCCAGAGCGCCGACTACCACCGCATCGAGCGCGCGATCCGGTTCCTGGACCGGTCGGCGCCGGTCAGGCCCAGCCTCGAGCAGGTCGCGAGGCACGTGGGCCTGAGCCCGTACCATTTCCAGCGGCTGTTCACCCGCTGGGCGGGGATCAGCCCGAAGCGGTTCTCGCAGGTTCTGGCGCTGGAGTATGCGAAGGAGCGGCTGCGCGAGTCGCGCAACCTGATTGACGCCACCTACGACGCCGGGCTGACGAGTGGCGGGCGCCTGCACGATCTGTTCGTGACGCTGGAGGCGGTAACGCCGGGGGAGTACCGGCATGAGGGTGCCGGCCTCCAGATCACGGCAGGCTTTCACGAGACGCCGTTCGGTGTGTGCCTGCTGGCGCTGACGGATCGCGGTATCTGCGGGCTGTCCTTTCCGGAAGGCGACCGGCGGGATGCCTGGCGCGACCTCGCCGCCCGCTGGCCCGGAGCGACGATCACCGAGAACGCGCGGGCGACGGCGTCCGTGGCGCGGCGCGTGTTCCGGGCGCTCGAGATTCGCGAACCGGAGGGTCTGGTGCCGCTGGCGCTGCTGGTTCGCGGCACGAATTTCCAGGTGAAGGTATGGAAGGCATTGCTGCAGATTCCGGTGGGGAGCGTCGCCAGCTATGAGGATGTAGCGACCGCGATCGGGTACCCGTCGGCGGTACGGGCCGTGGGGACCGCGGTCGGCCGCAACCCGGTGGCGTTCCTGATTCCGTGCCACCGGGTGATCCGGTCGACCGGTGCGTTGGGCGGCTACCGGTGGGGCCTGCCGCGCAAGCAGGCGATGCTGGCCTGGGAGACCGGGCGGGCCTCGATCCGCCAGCCGCTCGCCGGCGCCGGCGCGGCGTGACCCCGCCTCG
>JABWBJ010000152.1 GCA_013360595.1 Gemmatimonadaceae bacterium
CTCCTCGAACCCTGCCGGAGCGGCCGGGCTGGCGCGCGCCGCCGGCGACTCCGGACTCCCGGCTCACCCTATGGCGGGACCCGGCGTCGGGCAAGTGACGCCGGACCGCCGGGCCCCCGGTGGGCGGATCACGTCACCGCCGGGGCCGACGCCATTAGCTTACTGGCGCCGTCACCCCCCAGCGATTGCCGCCATGTACTTCCGTGAACCGCGCCTCTCCGTGCTCGCCCGTCCCGCGTTCACCGAGCCCGATCATCTGCCGGTGCAGTGGATCGGCGACGCCACGGATGGAGAACGACTGGCGGAGTTCGCCGGGCGGCTCTGCTACATGAGCCAGAAGAACCCGGCGAACCGCTCGACGTCGGAGTATCTCGAGAACATCAAGAAGCAGGCGCACGGCAGCGTCCTGGAGCATGCGAACTACACCCTGCTGCTCGAAGGGGTCAGCCGCTCGCTGACCCACGAACTCGTCCGGCATCGCGCGGGCTTCGCGTACTCGCAGCTGAGCCAGCGGTACGTGGACGAATCGGTGGCCGACTTCGTCGTCCCGCCGGCGATCCTGGGCGAAGACGCGCTCGAAGGCCAGTGGCGCGCGCAGATGGAAGAGGCCCAGCGCACCTATGTCGCGCTCGTGGAGCAGCTGATGGCGCGATACGCATGGGTCGAGGACCGGGTGCACCGCCGCAAGATGGCGCGGGAGGCCGCCCGCGGCGTGCTCCCGAACTCGACCGAGACCAAGATCGTCGTGACGGCCAACGTGCGCGCGTGGCGCACGATGCTCGAGTTGCGCGCCGGGGAGGGCGCCGAGCTGGAGATCCGTCGCCTGGCCGTGGCCCTGATCCGGCTGTTCAAGGTCGAGGCGCCGATCTTCTTCTCGGATTTCGAGGTCTACGAGGCCGCCGACCGGCGCGACGCGGCGCGGTCCTCGTACCACAAGGTCTGACGGCGTGCGTCCCACGGCCGGACACGGATTCCGGAACCGCCGCCGCCCGAGCCTCCGGCGGCGATCACTGCTGCTGGTGGCGGCCCTCCTGACGGCGGCGTGCGATTCCAGCCCCGGATCACCCGTCGACGGCACGGTCGCCACGCTCGAAGTGACGCCGGCGCGAGCCTGGCTCGAGATCGGTTCGTCGCTGGCGCTCGATGCGGTCGCGCGTGACGCCGGCGGTGTGCCGACCGACCGGCCCGTGACGTGGACGAGTTCGAACGGCGCGGTGGCAAGCATCGACGCGAACGGTGTGGCCCGGGCTCTGGGCACCGGCAACTCGACCATCACCGCGGAGGCCGGCGGTATCCGGACCACGGTGCGGTTGACCGTGACCGGAGCGGCACCACCGGTCAACTGGACCGTCGAGCGCCAGGGGCTGACCGACGTCTCCCTGCTGGGCGCCTGGGCCGATCCGGCGTCTCCGCTGTCGATCGTGGTCGGCCAGAACGGCGTGATCATGGAGTCGACCGGTGGTGAGTGGGGCATCGTGCCCAGCGGCACCGAAGAGACATTCGTGGGCGTGTGGGGCTCAGACCCGGGCACGGTGTTCGCGGTCGGCACGAACGGCGTGATCCGGCGGCGCACGGCGCAGGGTTGGGTTCCGGTCGCGAGCCCGACGACCAACACCTTGCTCGACGTGTGGGGACGGTCGCCGACCGAAGCGTGGGCGGTCGGCGTGAACGGGACGATCCTGCGGTGGGATGGTTCGGCGTGGACGATCATGACCTCCGACCGGGGGTGGGAGCTGTGGTCGGTGTGGGGGTCGTCGCCCACGGACCTGTGGGCCTCGGGTCAGGACGGTCGCCTGGTGCACTACGACGGCGTCGAGTGGTCGGTCGTGAGCTCGCCGACGACGGCGGTGCTGTTCGGTCTGTGGGGGACGGGGCCTGCGGATGTGTGGGCCGTCGGCATCAACGGCATCATCCTCCGCTACAACGGCACCACCTGGTTGACGGTTCCCTCCGTGACGTCCAGGAATCTGTTTGCGATCTGGGGGTCCGGGCCCGGTCAGGCGTACGCGGTCGGCAACACGGGAACGATCCTCCGCCTTTCCGGCTCAACCTGGTCCGTCGTTTCCAGCGTGGGTTCCGGCGAGAATCTTCGTGCGGTCTGGGGCGATCAGTCGGGCAACGTCGTGGTGGCCGGGTGGGACGGAACCGTCATTCGCGGGAGCGGGAACAGCTGGGTGACCGAGACCACGTCGCCGGCGCTCGTGACGGTGTGGGGCGCCGACGGCGGTCCGATCTGGGCGGCGGGCGGCGGGGGGATGCTCTTCCGGCGAGGCGCATCCGGATGGGTGCAGGAACCGGTACCGCCGGCGCATCCCCTCTACGGACTGCACGGCAGCAGCGGTGCCAACGTGTACGCGGTCGGAGACACCGGCACCATCCTGCACTACGACGGCTCGCAATGGTCACCGCAGCAGAGCCCCCGCGCGGTCCTGCTCCGGTCCGTCTGGGCGGCGGGTCCTGACCTGGCCTTCATCGTGGGGGATCGCGGGACGATCCTGATCTCGACGCCGGCGGGTTGGGGACAGATGTCGAGCCCCACGTCGGCCTTCCTTCGACACGTCTGGGGGCGCGCGGCCGATGAGGTCTACGCCGTGGGGGACAGCGGACTCGTGCTCCGATTCGACGGCAGTCGCTGGACGCGCATGGCCACGCCGACGCGGGAGCTGCTCCGCGGTGTATGGGGCAGCGGACCCGACGACCTCTTCGCCGTCGGTGAGGCCGGCACGATCCTCCGATACGACGGTATGCGCTGGTACGCGATGGCGAGCCCGACCGACCGCGCCCTGCGAACGGTCTGGGGAACCGGGCCCACGGATGTCTTCGCCGCCGGCGAGGACGGCGTGCTGCTGCGCTTCAACGGCGCCGAGTGGAAGGCAGTCGCCTCACCGACCGATCGGCTCCTGGTGCAGCTCTGGGGACCGAAGAACGCTCCCGCGCTCTACGCGGTGGGGGTGGTCACGACGGTGGTGCGGGGGACGAGGTGAATGGCACGGCAGAGAGCAGACCGATAGCCGGTCGATACAGACCGAAGAACGGCGCACGGTTGCCTCGAGCCGCTACTCCTCCGCCACCTCCTCCTTCTTTTCCTTCGCCGCCTCCTCGATCACCTTGTTCGCCGCCTCGGGTGGCATCTGCTCGTACCCGTGGAACCGCCGGGTGAAGGTGCCGCGCCCGTGGGTCATCGAGTTGAGGTCCGTGGCGTAGAGGTGCAGTTCGGCCTGCGGCGCGAGTCCGCGGACGATGGTGCCGCCGCCGTTCGCCGACTCCGTGCCCAGGATCTGGCCCCGGCGCGATGAGAGGTTGCCCATCACGTCGCCGAGGTACTCGTCAGGCGTGGTGATGGTGATTTCGTCGATGGGTTCGAGGAGGACAGGGCGGCATTTCGGCGCCACGGTCTTGAACGCGAGGATCCCGGCCATCTTGAACGACATCTCGTTCGAGTCCACGGAGTGGTACGACCCGTCGAAGAGCTCGACCTCGAAATCCACGACGGGGTAGCCGGCCAGCACGCCACGGGCGGCCGACTCCTGGATCCCCTTGTCCACGGCCGGGATGAACTTGGAGGGGATCACGCCGCCGACGATCTGGTCGACGAACCGGTATCCCGCGCCGCGCGGCAGGGCTTTCATGCGGATCCAGCAGTCGCCGAACTGGCCGCGCCCGCCGGTCTGTTTCTTGTGCCGGCCCTGGCCCTCGCCCTTCCCCGTGAGGGTCTCGCGATAGGCGATGCGCGGGCGGCCGAGTTCCGCCGACACGCCGTACTTCCGCTTGAGGCGCGCCATGGCAACCTCGAGGTGCCGCTCGCCCAGGCCGGAGATGATGGTCTGGTGGGTCTCGGGGTTGTAGTGCGTCTCGAACGTGGGGTCCTCGTCGTGCAGCCGGTGGAGACCGAACTGGAGCTTCTCCTCGTCGTGCCGGGCGGTCGCGTGCACGGCGAACTGGACGAGCGGTTCCGGGAAGTGGATCTGCGGCAGCCTCACCGGGTGCTCCCGGGTCGACAGCGTGTCGTTGGTGTGCGTGTTGCGGAGCTTGGCCACGCACCCGATGTCGCCGGCGCAGAGGGCGGGCACCTCGATGCGGTCCTTCCCCTGGGCCACGGAGAGGTGGCCCAGCTTCTCGGCCCCGTCGCGCGTGGCGTTGAACACCTCCTGCCCGTTCGTCACCCGGCCCGAGACGACACGGAAGAACGACACGTCGCCGATGTGCGGTTCCGAGTGGGTCTTGAAGACGAGGGCGGCGAACGGGTTGGTGTCGACGGCGTGGATCTCGACCGTATGGTCGCCCTCGGCGCCCTTGAAGGCGTGGAGCTCCTCCATTTCGAACGCGGATGGCATGAGCTGCACGAGCTCGGTGAGGAGTGCGGCGACGCCGATCATGTGGTCGGCCGAGACGCAGAAGAGCGGGAAGAGGTCTCCGCGCTTCATGGCCTCCTTCATCCCCGTGATGGCCTCGTCGCGGCCGATCTCGGCGCCCTCCAGGTAGCGCTCCAGCAGGGCGTCATCGGTGGCCGAGATCGCCTCGATCAGCTCCTGGTAGTAGCGGTCGAAGACGTCCTGTTCCGGCGCCGGGATGTCGGCCTCCTGGTACTCCCCCGACCGCGATCCGACCTTGTACAGGTAGGCCTTCCGCGTGAAGAGGTTCATGACGCCGCGGAAGTCGGCGCCCTGACCGATGGGGATTTCCACCGGAATGACCTTGCCGGTGAGGCGGTCCTTGATCTGCTGGTAGGTGCGCGCGAAGTCCGCGTGTTCCTTGTCCATGAGGCTGACGACGAACAGCACGGGGTCCTGCGATGCCATCGCCGCGGCGAACATCTTCTCGGTGCCGACTTCGACGCCGGCGGTGGACGAGACCACGCAGAGGGCTCCGTCCGCGGCGGCGAGGCCGGCGATCGCGTCGCCCTGGAAGTCGAGGTAGCCCGGCGTGTCGATCAGGTTGACCTTGACTCCCTGCCATTCGGCGAAGCCGCACGAGACGTTGATGGAATAGCCGCGCTCTATCTCCTCAGGGGTGTGGTCGGTGAGGGTGGTGCCTTCCTTGATGGAGCCGCGGCGTTTACTCGAGCCGGACACGAAGGCCAGCGCATCGACGAGCGTCGTCTTGCCGCTGGCTCCGTGTCCGACCACCGCGACGTTCCGAATGTCCGCTGCCTTGTACTCCTTCATGACCGCGATCCTCACGGGTTCGATGGACTCGGTAGCCTGATTCGGCGCCTGGGGTCCGTCAAGGAGGCTTTCGCCGGCCGGTGAAAAGAAGAAGGCCGGGAGCGTGGTCCCGGCCTTCACCGTCTGACGAAACTCGGTCGTGCGATTCAGTCTCCTTCGTTGTCGAATGTGAAGCCATCGGCCTGGCGATACTGCTCCAGGAGAGCGTCGACCTTCGCCCCGGCGCCGGCGGGCATGATGGCATACGAGGTGAGCGTGAAACTGATGGCCCGGCGCGCGCCTTCGGGCCAGTCCGGCATGGACAGGCCGGCGACGAGACGCCGGATCGCGGATCCACACTCCAGCAACAGCTGATTCGCCGTTTCCCGGAGCACATCCGGGGGAATGGCCAGGTCCCGCGTGACGAGCTGCCCGGTGTGCTCATCGCGCCAGGCGGCATCCCCGACCGCTCCCCGTTCCGGCCACAGCCCGAGGTGGCGAATCACGTCCGTGCGCTCCACCGGCTCGCGCCGCGACTCCATCGCCGCCGCCAACGCCATCGCCAGCGACTCGGGCGTGGCCACGCCGTACAGCGTGACCACCTCGCGGGTCGGCCGTTCGGAGTTGAGCGGAGCGGGGACGGAGTTCACGTGGGCCATGGCGGTGGAGTGTTCGGACATTTCCTCGAGCATGACGAGGACATCCATTCCTCCTGCCTCCCGTGGTGTCGGGTCCGGTTTCGCGCGCCAGCGCGGCACCGAGGTGTGCCGCCGGATGGTCACGCGGGACCGGATTCCATCCTTACAAAGCGTAGACCCTTCGTGCACGTGATCGGACACAAATCTCGAGTGCAAGTTCCGTGCGCCGCGTCCGGGCCCGCGCGCGCGGCGTCTCACGTCGAGCTGAGGGCCCGTCCGGTCACGAATCCCGCGGCCATCAGCGCGAGCGCGAGCCAGGCGTGCGGGAGGGTGAGACCTGCG
>JABWBJ010000153.1:0-5000 GCA_013360595.1 Gemmatimonadaceae bacterium
CCCGGCGCGGACGCCGTCGCGGCGGCGGCCGCCGCGGGAGCGCTGCCCGTCAGCCGGAACGACGTCCGTACCGACGCGTCCGGCGCGAAGTTGAAGGCGGTGACGATGTACCGCCCGCCGGCGCCCGCCAGCTCGTTGCAGACCAGGTCCTCGGCGTTCGTGAGCAGGAGCGAGGTTCCCAGGGCGACCGTGCGCTGGGTGGCCACCCGGAGATTCATCGTGGTCAGCGCCGTGTCTCCGCGGGCCACCAGCAGGACCTGCGCCGGTCCGGTCGCCGTGCAGGGCAGTGAGGTGCGCGGCGGGACCACGAAGGAAACGGACGTGGTGGATCCCGCGGTGACCGTGGCCCGCGCGCCGTTGATGAAGACCTCGTTCTCGGCGACCCCGTCGCCGAGGTTGGTTCCGGTGATCGTGCCGCTGCCGCCCGGCACCAGCTCCCCGGCCGACGTGCCGGTGATCGCCGGGGCGATCAGGCTGCGCACCCGGAGATTCACCGAGTCGGTCTTCCCCTCGGAGGAGGCGCGGATGTACACGAGGCCGGGCGAAATCCCCGACACCACGCCCCCCTGGTTCACGGTGGCCCTCGCCTGGTTCGACGTGGACCAGGTCACGACCCGCCCTTCGAGCACCTGGCCGACCGCGCCCGTGGGCTGCGCGGTCAGCGTGATGGTTTCACCCTCGCGCACGCTGGGGTTCTGGGGCGTGATCGCGACGAAGAAGACCGGGACCGGCGTCACGGTGATCGCCAGGGTCCCCTCGACGCCGGCGACGGTGGCCTTGAGCGTGGCCGTGCCGGGCGCGATCGCCGTGGCCACGCCGCTGACGTTGACGATCGCCACGGCCGGATTCGAGGAGGTCCACGCCACCAGCTTGCCCGACAGGAGCGTGTTGCTCGCGTCGAAGTACCTGGCTGTGAGCTGCAGGTTCTGCCCGACTTCGATGGACGAGCTGGGCGCGGTGACGTCAACCCGCGTAACGGTGCCGGGCGCGGTCCCGCCGTCACCGCCCCCACCGCAGGCCGTGATCAGGACAAGCCCGGCGCCGGCACGGAGGACTCGGAGGCGGAACAGGAAACGGACAGGACTGGACATGCAAACCCGACTGGCAGTCGACGCGGGGGTGACACGCAAGCTAAGGGATGACCCGGAAGAGATGGGAGACGGAAGACCGGTGGCCTTTTGTGCGTTGGTTCACGTTTCGTCACCGGCGTATCTTTCGCCACCGGAGTCGCGACCCGCCGCGCCCACCCTGCCGCCCGACCGAATCCCGAGGATCCCATGAGCGCCCCAGCCGTTTCCACCCCCCGTTCGGCGCCCGAGACCGCCGGACCGGCCGCCGCCGCGCCGGTGCCGTTTCTGGCAAACTTCAACGGCATCCGCCGCGTCCCGCCGGCGGTCAACGAACCGGTCCGTTCGTACGCGCCCGGCTCCGCGGAGCGCGCGTCGCTCAAGGCGAGGCTCGCCGCCATGGCGTCGGAGCGCGTGGAGATTCCGATCATCATCGGCGGCGAGGAGTACCGCACCGGGGAACTGGTGCAGGCCGTGATGCCGCACGCGCACGGGCACGTCCTGGCCGACTGGCACAAGGCCACGCCGAAGCACGTGGAGCTGGCGATCGCCGCCGCCCGGAAGGCGCAGCGCGAATGGGCCAACTGGCCCTGGGAAGACCGGGCCGCGGTCTTCCTGCGCGCCGCCGAGCTGCTGGCGACGACGTGGCGGGACACCCTCAACGCGGCCACCATGCTGGGGCAGTCCAAGACCGCGTTCCAGTCGGAGATCGACGCCGCCTGCGAGCTGGTCGACTTCTGGCGCTTCAACGTCCAGTACGCACAGGAGATCTACGCCGAACAGCCGCTGTCGAGCCCGGGCGTGTGGAACATGTCGGATTATCGCGGGCTCGAGGGCTTCGTGTACGCCATCACGCCGTTCAACTTCACCGCGATCGGCGGCAACCTGCCCACCTCGCCGGCGCTGATGGGCAACGTGGCCGTGTGGAAGCCGGCGTCGAGCGCGATGCTGTCGGCGTACTACGTGATGAAGCTGCTGCAGGAGGCGGGGCTGCCCCCGGGCGTGGTGAACTTCGTGCCCGGGGACGCGGTCATGATCAGCGACGCCCTGTTGTCCCACCGGGATCTGGCCGGGGTGCACTTCACCGGCAGCACGGGCGTCTTCAACGCGATGTGGAAGACGATCGGCGCGAACATGTCCCGGTACCGGTCGTATCCGCGCATCGTCGGCGAGACCGGGGGGAAGGACTTCATCATCGCGCACCCCTCGGCCGATCCCCAGGCGGTGGCCGTGGCGATCGCGCGCGGCGGCTACGAGTACCAGGGGCAGAAGTGTTCGGCGGCCAGCCGGGTGTACGTGCCCAGGTCCCTGTGGAAGGAGGTCCGCGATCGCACCGTGGCGATCATCGAGGAGATCCGCATGGGCGACGTGCGCGACTTCCGGAACTTCATGGGGGCCGTGATCGACCGGAAGGCGTTCGAGAAGATCAGCGAGTACCTGGCCGACGCCAGGGCGAACGCGCGCGTGATTGCCGGCGGCGGCGCGAAGGGCGACGTGGGGTACTTCATCGAGCCGACGCTGATCGAGGCGCCGTCGCCGGAGTACCGGCTGATGTGCGAGGAGATCTTCGGGCCGGTGGTGACGGTCTGGGTGTACGACGACGCGCAGTGGAGCGAGACGCTGCGGGTGGTGGACGAGACGTCGCCCTACGCGCTCACCGGCGCCGTGTTCTCGCGCGACCGGAACGCGGCCCGCGAAGCGTTGGGTGCGCTCCGCAATGCGGCCGGGAACTTCTACGTCAACGACAAGCCCACGGGCGCGGTGGTGGGGCAGCAGCCGTTCGGCGGCGCGCGCGCCAGCGGCACGAACGACAAGGCGGGCTCCAGGTGGAATCTGATGCGGTGGGTGAGCCCGAGGAGCGTGAAGGAGACGCTCGTGCCGCCGACCGACTGGCGGTATCCGTTCCTGGGGGCTGAATAGGGCTGCCTGCTGATTGCTTCCTGCTGGTACTGGTGCAGCTTGCTGGGGCTGGAGCTGGGGCTGGGGCTGGGCGGCCCCGCAAGTAGCACGGCTCATTACCCAACAGCAGCACCGTGCCCAACGCACGCGGTACAGCAGACAGCATCCAGTATGCAGCAGGCCTCAGGCGACCCGAAGCACCGGCCAATCATGCGCTACTTCACCGCCGACGTCTTTACCTCGCGCCGCTTCGGCGGCAACCAGCTTGCGGTTCTCCCCGATGCCCGCGGCCTGAGCACCGAACAGATGCTCGCCATCACGCGCGAGTTCAACTACTCCGAGACCACCTTCGTCCTCCCGCCGGAGAACCCGGCGCATGCTCGCCGGGTCCGGATCTTCACACCCGCCGGCGAGATTCCCTTCGCCGGTCACCCCACCGTGGGCACGGCGCACGTGCTGGCGTCGATCGGTGACGTACCGCTCACCGGCCCCGAAACGCGGATCGTGCTCGAGGAGGACGTCGGGCCGATCCCGGTGATGATTCGAGCGGCCAACGGCGTCCCGACGTTCTGCCAGTTCTCCGTGGCCAGGCTCCCCGAGGTCGGCCCACCACTTCCGTCACGCGAAACGCTCGCCGCCTGCCTGTCGCTGGAGCCGGCCGACCTGCTCGCGGGCGCCTGGCACCCGCAGGTGGTCTCCTGCGGAATGCCCTTTGCCTTCGTGCCGCTGCGCGACCGCGCCGCCGTGGGCCGGGCCCGCATCCGCCTCGACGCCTGGGAACGGCACCTCGCCGGCACCGACGGCGCCAACGTGATGCTCTTCGCCATGGACGCCGCGGAACCGGGCCACGACGTGCGGGCCCGGATGTTCGGCCCCGGCGTCAGCGTCCCGGAAGACCCGGCCACCGGCTCGGCCTGCGCAGCGTTAGGCGGCTACCTCGGCGTCCGGGCGAAGCATGACGGGACGCTACGATGGGTCGTCGAGCAGGGCTATGAGATGGGCCGCCCGAGCCAGATCCACGTCGAGGCGGACCGCGACGGCGGCCGGATCACCGCCGTGCGCGTCGGCGGCGCGAGCGTGCTCGTCAGCGAGGGGACGATGCGGGTAGCCGGTGACTGGTGACTCGTGCCCCGGTGGGGCCCGGTAGAGCCGAGTCGCGAATCCGGGATCACCGGTCACCTCTCCTCCACACCAGGTACGCCGGCGCCCCCAGCGCCACCATCCCGAGGCCCAGGGCCGCGAACCGCGGCTGGGTGACGATCGTGTTCGCCACCAGCGCCACCGCCGCCAGCACGAACAGCAGTGGCGTCACCGGATACCCCGGGACCCGGTACGGGCGCTCCGCATCGGGGCGCTTCCGCCGGAGCACGATGACCGCGGCGGCCGCCAGCGCGTAGAAGATCCAGCCGACGAAGACGACGTACGCCAGCAGCTGCTCGAACGTCCCGCTCAGGGCCAGCGCCGCGGCCCAGGCGCACGTCGCCACGATGGCCACCGCCGGCGTCTGATGCGTCGGGTGCACCTTCGCCAGCGCCGCGAAGAAGGCCCCGTCCCGCGCCATCGTGTAGGACGCCCGCGGGAGCGTGATCACGGTCGCCAGGGCCGCGCTCCACATGCTCACGATGATCGCCGCGGCGATCGCCCGTCCCGCCCACGGACCCAGGACGGCGGTCATCGCGTCGCCAGCCACGCGCTCGGAGGCCGCCACACCGGCCGGCCCCAGCGCCGCCAGATACCCGACATTCGCCAGCAGGTAGATCCCGATGATCAGCAGCGTCCCCAGCCCGATGGCCCTCGGCATCGACCGCGCCGGATCCGCCGCTTCGCCGGTCGCGAACGTCACGTATTGCCACCCCTCGTACGCCCAGAGCACCGACAGCATCGCCACGCCCGCCGCCGAGAGCAGCGCACCCGGACCGGCATGATCAGCGGCCGGCAGGGGCGCGCCACCCTGGCCGCCCGCCAGCAGGATCACGCTCATGACCAGCAGCGCCACGAACTTGACCAGCGTCCCCCAGTTCTGGACGGTTGCGC
>JABWBJ010000154.1 GCA_013360595.1 Gemmatimonadaceae bacterium
CGACCTCACCGACTCCGCGGCGGTCGATGACCTGCGGCGCGAGGTCACACCGCACGCCCCGCGTGGACTCGCCGCGATCGTCCACCTGGCCGGCGGGTACGCCGACGGCTCGCCGGTCGCCGACATGGACCCCGGCCACTGGCACCGCATGTTCGCGATCAACCTGACCACCGCCTTCCAGGCCAGTCGCGCATTCCTGCCGCTCGTCAGGCAGGCCCGCGGCACTCTGGTCTTCTTCGCCTCGGCCGCCGCTCTCCCGGGCGCATCGGTGGCCCGAGGCGCCGCGTACGCGGCGGCCAAGGGAGGCGTGATCACCCTCATGCGGGCCATCGCCGCCGAGGAACGCCCCAACGGCGTCCGCGCCAATGCGCTCGCCCCACAGGCCATCCGCACCTCGCAGAATCTCGAGACCATGGGGACGTCGGCGTCCTATGTCGAACGGGAGACCGTGGCCGCGTGGGTGCTCTGGCTCACGTCGGCCGCGTCGGGCCCCGTGACCGGGCAGGTCATTCGCCTGGGCTGATCACGTGATGCTCGAACCGGACGCCCCCATCACCCCGGCCGGCGAGGTGACCGCTCCTCGCAAGGCCCCGTCACGCATCGTGCTCCTCGACCGCGGGCTGGAATCGCTTCCGCTCTTTCGACTGAGCGACTCCTCCGACGCCGGGCCGATCGTGCACGGCCCCGAGGCCGGGGGCCGCTGGCGCGTCCTGCCGGCTCCCGGCGACCGGCTCCCTGGCACCTTCGACCAGGACGTCTACGTCGAACTCTGCCGCCGCTTCCACGAGAACGGCTCGCCCGCCGACGGCGCCGTCTCATTCACGTTGCACGCCATGCTCCGATCGATCGGACGGCGTGCCGACGGCCGCACCTACGAGCAGCTGCGGGGCGCGCTGGTCCGGCTCGAACGGACCACCCTCGAGTCGGTGGACGCGTACTGGAGCGCGACCGCGGGCGCGCCGACCACCGCTCGGTTCACCGTGCTGTCCAGCGTCCACATCGACCGGCGGCGGCAGGCCGATCGCGACCAGCTGTCCCTGTTCGCGACGCTGGCCTCCACGGAGCCGGGGGAAGCCAGGGTCACCCTCTCGGCGCCGCTGCGGGCCAACCTGGCCGCCGGCTATTCCACGATGCTGCTCTCGCCTCAGTACTTCGCTCTGTCCTCGCCCGTGGCCCGGCGGCTCTACCGGATGGTGGAGGTGAGCCGTTCCGAGGGGGGACTGGCGTGGCGAACCAGCCTCGACCGACTCGCGGAACGGATTCCGCTGACGCAGCGCTACCCGTCTCACCTCGTTCGCGTGCTCCAGCCGGCCCACGAGATGCTCCTGTCCGCCGGCATTCTCCGCAGTGCCGAGATGAAGCAGCACAGGCGAACGTGGTACGTGGACTACGTGCTGGCGAGCCGTCCCCGTTGAGAACCGCGGGTGCCGGGCCCGGCGCGCGCCGGACCCGGTCCCGCGGTCGGTCCGCCACGGGGTCCTTGCGGGGGGTTGGTCGGACCGTGTTAGCATTCGTCAGGGCTCGTCCGTAACCCGTTGTCGGATCCGGCGTGACCCCTCAGCCCGCTGCGCCGTCCGGGACGCACACGGGGAACACCCGAGCTTCGCATACGTACTGACGCGGTCCGCCCCCATACTCAAGGTGTCTTGATGCGTCCATCCCGCAGAGCTGCGCTCGCAGGCGTTGTCCTCGTTCCGGTCATCGCCGGGGCCTTCGTGGCGCAGGAGCGCGCGGCGCGCGAGGGCGGCCGGCTCTTCGCGCAGGTGCTCGACCTCGTCTCCGCGCGGTTCGTCGACTCCGTGAATGCCGCCGAGCTCTACGAGAAAGCCGCGCGTGGCCTGGTGACCCAGCTCCAGGATCCCTACTCGGAGTTGATGTCGCCACGGCAGCTGACGCAGTTCAACACGACGACGGCCGGGCGGTACGGCGGCCTCGGGATGAGGATCGAGGAACAACCCGGCAAGGGCGTCACGATCGTGACGGTGTTCCCGAACACGCCGGCGGAGGCCGCCGGCATCCGGGAGGGCGACGTCATCGTCGGGATCGACACTCTGTCCGTGCGGGGGTGGAACTCGCGGCGTGTGGCCGACTCCCTGACGGGCACTCCCGGCACCAGGGTCAACGTCACCTTCGCCCGACCTGGGGTCCCGGAGCCGATCAAGGCGACGTTCACGCGAGCGCTCATTCGCGTCCCGGCCGTGCCGTACGCCATCATGTTCGACGGCAAGGTCGGCTACATCCCGCTGCAGGGGTTCAACGAAACGTCGACCTCCGAGCTGGCGCGGGCGGTGATGTCGCTGCAGTCGCAGGGAGCCAGGGGGCTCGTGCTCGACCTGCGGGGGAATCCCGGCGGGTTCCTCGATCAGTCGCTGTCGATCAGCAACCTGTTCCTCAAGGAAGGCCAGGAGATCGCGAGCGTCCGCGGGCGGAACGTGGAACCGCAGCATTACTACGCCAGGGAGAAGCCGATCGCCCCCACGCTGCCGCTGGTGATCCTCACGGATCAGTTCTCGGCGTCCGCGTCGGAGATCGTCGCCGGAGCGTTGCAGGACCATGATCGGGCCGTGATCGTGGGCACGACCTCGTTCGGCAAGGGGCTCGTGCAGACCGTGTTCAATCTCGACGGCGGCTATGCCCTCAAGATGACGACCGGCAAGTGGTACACGCCGTCGGGCCGGTCCATTCAGAAGGAGCGCCGGCTCACCGAGGACGGCACCTGGGTCGAAGTCGACCACGACTCGCTGGAGTCGGGGGAGCCGGGCGCGCAGCGGCCGGTCTTCCGTTCCGACGCGGGACGCGTCGTGTACGGCGGGGGCGCCGTGACCCCGGACCTCATTGTCAGGGCGGACACCTTCACGACGGCCGAGCAGGAGTTCCGCAAGGCGACGGCCTCCAGGCAGCAGGAGATCTACGTCACGCTCTACGACTACGCCTACGAGCTGAAGGGCAGGATCACGCCGGACTTCACCGTCCCGCCGGCCTGGCGCGAAGAGCTGTTCCGCCGCTTCGAGGCGAAGGGCCTCGGGATCGACCGGGCCCTGTATGACGGCGCGGCGCGCTACATCGACCGGGAGCTCGAAATCCGCGTGGCGCGTCTGGCCTTCGGGGATTCGACGGCTCGCCGCCGCACCGTGGACGACGACCCGCAGCTGCAGAAGGCGCTCGAGCTCCTGCGTCGTGGCCAGACCCAGCAGGACCTCTTCGCCCTCGTCACGGCCAGCGCCCGCCGTTAGGTTCCCGCCATGATCAGAGTCACGCTCCTCGCCGCCACGGGCATCGTGGCGGCGATTGTCGCTGGCCGGGCGCCGCAGTCGCAGTCCGTGGCGGCACAGGCCGGGGAAAGCCACCTCACGAACATCCGTCAGATCACATTCGGCGGTGAGAACGCCGAGGCGTACTTCAGCCGGGACGGCCAGTGGCTCACGTTCCAGTCCACTCGGGACGGCCGCACCTGCGACCAGCAGTACGTGGTCCGCACCGACGGGACGGGACTCACCCGCGTCTCGAACGGCCTGGGCAAGACGACCTGCGGGTGGTTTCTCCCCGACGGCCAGCGCCTCTTCTTCGCCTCTTCGCACGCGCACGACTCGACCTGCCCGCCACGGCCGGACCCGTCCCAGGGGTACGTGTGGGGACTCGACCGGTTCGACATCTACGTCGCCAACCGCGACGGCAGCGGCCTCCGCCGGCTGACCCACTATGACGTGTACACCGCCGAAGGGGTCCTCTCGCCCGACGGCCGGAAGATCGTGTTCACGTCGCTCAAGGACGGCGACCTGGACATCTACACCATGAATGTCGACGGCACCGATGTCCGCCGCCTGACGACAACGCCCGGGTACGACGGCGGGCCGTGGTGGTCGCCGGACGGTACGAAGATCGTGTACCGCGCCTGGCATCCCCCCGATTCGGCCGGCCTGGCCGACTACCGTGCGTTGCTCGACCGCCGCCTCGTGCGGCCCAGCCGCATGGAACTCTGGGTCATGAACGCCGACGGCAGTGACCAGCGCCAGATCACGCGCCTCGGCGGCGCCAATTTCGGGCCGTCGTGGACCCCCGACGGGCGCCGGATCGTCTTCTCGTCGAACTACCGGAACCCCCGCAGCCGCAATTTCGAGCTCTTTCTCGTGAACCTCGACGGCAGCGGGCTGGAGCAGGTGACATCCCACGAGGAGTTCGACGGGTTCCCGATGTTCAGCCCTGATGGGAGGCGGCTGGTCTGGGCATCCAACCGCGGCAACTCGCGTCCCGGTGAGACCAACCTCTTCATCGCCGACTGGAAGGAGTGAGCGCGCTACGGTGAGGCCATCGTTCACCGAGGGATCGATCGACGGATACAACGGTCCCGGACCGCTCCGCGTAGGACGCTAACGACGCCCTGTACGGTGCGTCGCGACCGGGAGCCGGCTCCTCCCGTTGCGGTGTATCTCGTTGATCGCCGGCAACTTGGAATCGGGCCGGTTGGCGGTTAGTTTTCCACAATCGGCTTCAGCGCCGATTCTGGTGTCGTTTACAGTTTTGGAGGAGTCATGCGCAAGCCACGTCCGGCGACATACAACCCTGCGCAGGCGCTGCATTTGATCGCGAGCGACCGCACGGGGTCTCCCCTAAGCTGCCCGTCCTGCTCCGGCAACATCGAACGTTCGCCGTCGCTCACCCCGCCCGCGCCCCATTCCCACGTGACGCTGCGCTGCACGTCTTGCGGGCGGGTGGCGCGCTACATCGCCGGCGCGGCCTGATCGGAGCGTCGCAACCTCAACCCTTGCGCAGTCGGTGGCCTGGTTCCGCCAGGCCACTCCCAGAAGTGCGACTCGGGACAGATCGGTCCGGGGTCCAGGTACCAGTGCATCCCGGAGGCCGGCTCGTCCAACGGGACACCGAGTACGTGTTTCACCTCAGCCCACCGGGAAGGAGAGGAAGAGCGGCATGGCACGCATCACCGGAACCGTAAAGTGGTTCAACGACGCGAAGGGGTTCGGCTTCATCTCGCACGAGGGTGGACCGGACGTGTTCGTCCACTTCAGCGCCATCCAGGCCTCGGGTTTCAAGTCGCTGGCCGAGGGGGATCGGGTTGAGTTCGAGATCGTGCAGGGGCAGAAGGGCCCGCAGGCCGCCGATGTGGTGAAGCTCTAGCCCCCAAGCAGCAACGCCGACGCGCCCGGTCCGAGTGGACCGGGCGCGTTCAGTTACGGGACATGAACCTGGCAGTAACCGGTCTTCTGGCGGACGATGGTTAGCTACCTGGCTGGTGCGGCCTTGATGGGGAGGTCCAGCTGTCCCACGGACGTCGACGCGGCTCGCGAGATCGAACGCGGGCGGACGGCGGGATCCGCGCGGACGCCGAGGAGGTGCGCGGTCTGGTGGTAGAGCCGGAGGGTCTGGAGCGGGGCCACGAAGCCGCGCGACGATCCGCTGGCGATCGCGTCGGCCTCGTCGCGGACGGCGCGGGGCAGGGCCCGTGACAGCGGATGCGCCAGCAGCTGCCGGATCCTCGCGGCGTCGCGAGCGATCAGCGCGGCACAGAGCGCGTCGAGGAAGGCCAGCACGGCGCCTCCGGGAGGGAGTGGCTAAGTATCACCTTGCAACTAATACACGCCGCCGTCAAGTCGCACGACCAGTATCGCTGCGCATCGTCACCGCGGCGTCACGACGCGGTCGCGTTCACACCACGCAGATACGCCGAGGCGCCCCTGTGAGTTCCGCCCGACGTCACACGACCTCGAACCGCACACCGCGACGAGCGACCCGGCGACGCGGGACAAAGCGAAACAGCTGGGCCGGCCGGCCGCGACCCTCGGATCGCCACGCGTCCTGCGGCTCCACCAGCCAGGCTCCGTGCAGGGCGCGACGGAAGCTGGCCTTGTGCAGCCGCCGGCCGAGCAGCGTCTCGTAGGCCTGCTGGAGCTCGGCCAGCGTGAAGTCCCTCGGCAGGAGCCGGAACGCCACGGGTGCCGACTCGCTCCGTGCGCGCGCCACCGCCAGAGCTGCCTCGAGCACCTGTCGCTGCCGAGCCCCCA
>JABWBJ010000155.1 GCA_013360595.1 Gemmatimonadaceae bacterium
TGCCCGGTCAAGAAGGTCGTGAAGCGGAACGGCGGCTCGGGGTGCCTCAAGGATCTGGACCTGGTCCAGTCCGTGATCCGCGCCGTCTCGTCAGGCACGAGCCGCCGATCGGTCACCTGGTCGCCTCGCGCCGCCGCCCAGGCGACGATCGCGTCTCCCGACCCGTCGGCCCGCTCGCCGCGGCTGCCGGCATCGGAGACCGTGAGGATCGCGACGCGCAACGGACTCCTACCGATGGGTGGCCTGCGTGTAGAACGGCAGCTTCGCCACCGTGGCGCCCACGCGCTTGCCACGAACCTCGATCTCGAACGACGATCCGGCCGCGGCCGACGCCGCCGGCAGGTAGCAGGTCCCGATGGGGATGTTGAGCGAAGGGCTCATGGTGCCGCTGCACACCGTGCCCGACGGCGCGCCGCCGCACCACACGGGATACCCGTGCCTCGGAAACACCTTCTCGGACGAGGTGAACCCGACCAGCTTCCGGCGCACGCCTTCGGCCTTCTGCCTGACGAGGGCGTCGCGCCCGGTGAAATCCCCCTTCTGCAGCTTCACGATCCAGGCCAGGTTGGCCTCGAGCGGCGTGACGGTATCGTCGATGTCGTTGCCGTAGAGCGCCATGCCCATCTCCAGCCGCAGCGAATCGCGGGCGCCGAGCCCCGCGGGCGTGACGCGCGGATCGCCCGTGAGCGCCTTCCAGATGGTGACCGCGTGCGCCGGACGGAAGTACAGCTCGAAGCCATCCTCGCCCGTGTAGCCGGTTCGCGAGATCACCACGCCGCCCACCCCGGCCACCGAGCCGGTCGTGAAGCGATAGTAGCCGATCGGGTCCAGGGGCGCGTCGGTGAAGGGTTGGAGGATCTGCTGCGCGAGCGGCCCCTGGAGCGCGAGCAGCGCCGTGTCGTCGCTGGCGTCGATCATGGCGCAATCGAATGCCGCCGCCTTCGGGGCAATGTGCGCCCAGTCCTTCGCGGCATTCGAGGCGTTCACGACCAGCATCACATGGTCCGCGAACCGGTACACCAGGCAGTCGTCGACGAACGTTCCGCGGTCGTTCAGCAGCGCCGAGTACTGCACCTGCCCCACGGCCAGCGCCGCGACGTCGTTCGTCGTGACGCTGTTGACGAAGTCGACGGCGCCGGGTCCACGCACGATGAACTCGCCCATGTGCGACACATCGAACAGCCCGGCACGCTCGCGAACCGCCTTGTGCTCGGCCGTGATCCCGGTGGGATACTGGACCGGCATCTCATAGCCGGCGAAGGGCACGATCTTCCCGCCCAGGGCGACGTGAACGTCGTGGAGCGGAGTCCGTTTGAGGGCAGCCTCAGTAGTCATGCCGGAATATGCCAATCCGGCAGGCTGAGGGCCAGTCAGGCGGAATTGCCGCCGGGCTACCGCTTTGACCGAAGCGCCTCGAGCGCCGCCTGCACCTCGGCCGGGTGTTCGCCGGCATCGCCCACCTTCGCGAAGACATGAGCAACGTTCCCCGCCGGGTCGATGATCACGGTGCTGCGCGTGACGCCCATGTATTCGCGGCCCATGAACTTCTTGAGCTGCCAGGCCCCGTACGCCTCGGCGATGGCGTGGTCCTGATCGGCGAGGAGCGTAAACGGGAGCCCGTACTTCTCCTTGAACTTCGCCTGTTTCTTCACGGAGTCGGGACTGGCGCCGAGGATCACCGCATCGAGTCCCCCGAACCGGGGGAAGGCGTCGCGGAACGCGCACGCCTCGATCGTTCAGCCAGGGGTGTCGGCCTTCGGATAGAAGTACAGGACGACCCACTGGCCGCGGTAATCGCGCAGTGAGACGATGGTCCCGTCATCCGTCGCGACGGTGAAGTCCGGCGCGGTCCTCCCAGCGTCGATCACGAGAGTGGCACTCCTCCCATCAGCACCGCCATGATCGCCTTCTGGACGTGCAGGCGGTTCTCCGCTTCGTCCCACACCCGGCTCTGCGGCCCGTCGATCACCTCGGCCGTGACTTCCTCGCCGCGGTGCGCCGGCAGGCAATGCAGGAAGATGGCGTGCGGAGCGGCCCGTTGCATGAGCGCGCTGTCCACCGTGTAGCCCTCGAAGACCGCGGCGCGCTCGTGGTGCTCCTCCTCCTGACCCATGGACGCCCACACGTCGGTGTTGACGACGTCGGCCGAGTCCACGGCTTCGCGCGGATCGCGCACGACCCGGACCTCGGCGTGGCGCCGGGCGCGCGCGAGGACGTCCGGATCGGGATCGTACCCCTCGGGGCAGGCCAGCCGGAGCGGGAATCCGAATCGTGCGGCGGCGTCGATCCAGGAATTGGCCATGTTGTTTCCGTCCCCGACCCACGCGACGGTCCGGCCCTGAATGTCCCCGAGGTGCTGCCGGATGGTCATCACGTCGGCGAGCACCTGGCAGGGGTGCTGGAGGTCGGTGAGGCCGTTGATGACGGGCACGGACGCATGGCGGGCCATCGCTTCGACGTCGGCGTGGGCATACGTGCGGATCATGATCCCCTGCACGTAGCGCGACAGCACGCGCGCGGTGTCTTCCACGGGCTCACCGCGGCCAAGCTGCGCGTCGCGCGGCGAGAGGAAGAGCGCATGACCGCCGAGCTGGTAGCAGCCGACCTCGAACGACACGCGCGTTCGCGTGGACGACTTCATGAAGATCATCGCCAGCGTCTGGCCGCGGAGCGGGCGCTCGGCGTACCGCCCGGCGCGCATCGACTCCGCGAGCCGCAGCAGGGCCTCCAGCTCGGACCGCGAGAAGTCGGGGATGGAGAGGAAGTGGCGTGGCAAGCGAGGAACGAGGAACGGGGAACCCGTCATCACGAATCACTCATCACGGATGGCGGCTCAGAGGATGTACTTCCGCAGGTCCTCGTCCTCGAGGATCGCCTTCAGCCGCTGCTGCACCAGCGCGCGGTTCACCACCACCTTTTCGATGGACTTGTCGGGCAGCGTGTAGAGCACGTCCTCGAGCAGCGTGGTCATCACCGTATGGAGCCGGCGGGCGCCGATGTTTTCCATGCGCTGGTTGGCGATGGCGGCGATGCGCGCGATCTCGGCCACGCCGTCGGGCAGGAACTCGAGGGCCGCGCTCTCCGACTCCACGAGCGCCGCGTACTGCTTGGTGAGGGCGTTCTCCGGCTCGGTCATGATCCGGACGAAATCCTCCTCGGTGAGCGGCTTGAGTTCGACGCGGATCGGGAACCGGCCCTGGAGTTCCGGGATGAGGTCGCTCGGCTTGGAGACGTGGAAGGCGCCGGCGGCGATGAACAGGACGTGATCGGTCTTCACCATCCCGTGCTTGGTCTGCACGTTGGAGCCTTCGACGATCGGGAGCAGGTCGCGCTGGACCCCCTCGCGGGAGACGTCGGGTCCGGTGCCCTCGCCGCGCGCGCCGGCGATCTTGTCCACCTCGTCGAGGAAGATGATGCCGAGGCGTTCGACGCGCTCGAGCGCGTCGGCGGTGACGTCCTCGTGATCGATGAGCTTCTCGTACTCCTGTTCGAGCAGGATCCGGCGCGCCTCGGTGACCTTCACCGTGCGCCTGCGGCTCCGCCGCGGCAGCATGTCCTTCAGCATCTCGGTGAAGTTCTCCATGCCCTCCGGCGCTCCCTGGGGCGTCATGACCTCGAGCATGGGCGTCGACGCCTGCTGCACCTCGATCTCGATCTCGCGCTGTTCGAGCTGGCCGTCGCGGAGGAGCTGTCGCAGCTTGTCGCGGGTGCGCTGGTACCGCTCGCGCGCCGCGTCGGCGTCGCGATCCTGCTGCACGTCCCCGGCCGGTGACACGACGAAGACGCCGCCCGTCGACGCCGGGGCGCTCTCCGGCTGGGCCGGCGCCGTCTGGACGTCGGGGGGGGCGGGGAGGAGCAGATCGAGCAGGCGATCCTCCACCCGCTCCTGCGCCAGGTCCTCGACTTCCGTCTCGCGCTCGGTGCGCACCATGTCGATCGCGCTTTCGACGAGGTCGCGGACCATGCCTTCGACGTCGCGGCCGACGTAGCCGACCTCGGTGAACTTCGAGGCTTCCACCTTGACGAACGGCGCCCCGGCGAGCCGCGCCAGGCGGCGGGCGATCTCCGTCTTCCCGACGCCCGTGGGGCCGATGAGGATGATGTTGTTCGGGGAGATCTCGTCGCGGATGGACTCCGGGGCCCGCTGGCGGCGCCAGCGGTTGCGGAGCGCGATGGCGACGGCCTTCTTCGCGTCATTCTGCCCGACGATGTACCGGTCGAGCTCCGCCACGATCTGGCGCGGAGTCAGGTCGGCGAGCCGGGCGAGAGCCTGTTCGGTGCGGTTGGGCATTGCAGGGGCCGGGGGAAGGAGGCGGATCGGCGCGCGGCGTGGCGGGAGACCCTTCGACGGACACCGGCACCCGCCCCCTGGTCAGGCTTCGAGGATCGTTATGCGGTTGTTCGAGTAGATGCAGATTTCGCCGGCGATCTCCAGGCTCCGCCGGACGATGTCGGCGGCCGGCAGGGCCGTGCTGGCGAGCAGGGCCCGGGCCGACGCGAGCGCATAGGGCCCCCCCGACCCGATCGCGAGAATCCCGTCGTCAGGCTCGATGATGTCCCCGGTCCCGGAGAGAATGAAGCTGTTCTCTCGGTCGGTGACGGCGAGGAGCGCCTCGAGGCGCCGCAGGACCCGGTCGCTGCGCCAGTCCTTCGCCAGCTCCACCGCGGCGCGGCGCAGGTTGTCGGGGTAGCGCTCGATCTTCTCCTCGAACTTCTGGAAGAGCGTGAGCCCGTCGGCGGCGCTGCCGGCAAAGCCCGCCAGCAGGCGTCCATTGGCCAGGGTGCGCACCTTCTGCGCGGTGGCCTTCATCACCGTGTCGCCCACGGTAACCTGGCCGTCGCCGCCCAGCGCGACCTGGCCGTCGCGGCGGACGGAGAGAATGGTCGTCGAGCGGATACGAGGCATTGAAGTGCAGAGTACGGATCGGGGCGGAATCGAAACATCAAATCTGCATTCTCCGATCTGCTCCGGGCAATCAGCTAGGCCCTGGGGTGCGCCTTCCGGTACACGTCGCGGAGCCGGTCCACGCTCGTGTGCGTGTAGATCTGGGTGGTCGACACCGACGCGTGGCCGAGGAGCTCCTGGACGGCCCGCAGGTCGGCGCCGGCGTCGAGGAGATGCGTGGCGAACGAGTGTCGCAGGGAGTGCGTCGTCAGCCCGTCGCCCCCTTCGAGGCGCTTGAGCGCGCCGGTCACGACCAGCTGAATCCCGCGCACCGACATCCGCCGGCCGCGCGGGCCGAGAAACCAGGCCGAACGGTCGGCGGGCCGGCCCAGACGCCGGATCAGTTCGTCGCGCTTCGCCTCGTAGTTCCTGAGGGCCAGCGCCGCCTTGCCGCCGACCGGCACGATGCGCTCCTTGCGTCCCTTGCCGCGCACCTTGACCTGCTGCGCGATGAGGTCGAGATCGCCGCGGTTCACGCCCTGCAGTTCCGACAGGCGCATGCCGGTGGAGTAGAAGAGCTCGAGGATCGCGAGGTTGCGCACGCCGGCGAAGTCGCCTTCGCGCGCCCGCAGTTCGGCCATGTCGAACAGCACCTCGGCCTGGCGCCGGTCGAGCCAGGCCGGCAGGTGCCGGTCGAGCTTCGGGCTCCGCACCGAGCGCGCCGGGTTGACGTCGATGACGTCTTCGCGGTGCAGGAACCGGAAGAGCGATCGCACCGCGGAGAGCGCCCTCGAGGCGCTTCGCTTCGACAGGCCCTTGCGCGCCAGGTCGCCGAGGAAGCCGCGCAGGGCGAGCCGATCCACCTGGTCCCAGGTCCAGCCGGCACCGACGTGGGCGGCCAGGAACGCCTCGAGGTAGCCAAGGTCGCGGCCGTAGGCGCGCAGCGTGTGCGCCGACAGATTGCGCTCCCGCTCGAGATGCGTGAGAAAGGCCGCGACGTCGGGATGCCGGTCCGCAGCCGGCGACTCGTCAGGCACGGGCCGTCCGCTCACGGCGCGGCCGCCAGGCTGCGGCCGTCGCTAAGCTCCACCACCGCCCGGGCTGCCCGCGGCG
>JABWBJ010000156.1 GCA_013360595.1 Gemmatimonadaceae bacterium
GATGCCGCCAATGACGACCCCTGGATCGCCCTCCAGCGCCGCGAGCCGGGCGCCGAGGCTCGCCAGCAGGCGCTCCGTCCCCTTCCTCACCTCCCGCTGCATGACCTCGGCGCCGGCGCGGCCGCGGGTGCCGCCGTGGAATCCGGGGCGCGGCGGCCGCGACATGTGGGCCGGCTCATCGGGGTTCAACTCGCGCTCGAGTGTGTCGACGAGTTCCACCTGGCCATCACGGTAGCGGAAGATTCTCGCCGCGGCCGAATCCATGACGGTCACGATGACCGGGCGGTCTTCCTTCAGGGCCCGGATGAACGGGGCGATGCAGGGCCCGGTGCTCCAGGCGGCCAGGGTCGGGATCCCGACGGTGATCGCGCCGGTGTGTTGCGGGCCGTTCGTCGTGAAGAAACCGACCCAACTGCGGCGGCCGTCCGCCGGACCGAATCCGCCAAGCTCACGAAGCGCCATGTCGCGACAGGCCGCGAACGCCTCGCGATCCGCGCGCGGAGACCCGCGCAACCAGGACTCGATGTCGTCGAGCGAATGCCGGAGATCGATCCTCCACTGGTCGCGCGCGGCGGGATCGGAGTACCCCCCGTCGACGTACACGCTGAGGACCATCTGGTCCCGCAGGGCCCGCTCGAGGGCCACCAGCGCCTCGTAGCTCAGCATGGTTCCTCCCGTTGCTCGCGTCCGTACGCAACGTCGTGCCGGTGGCGAGCCGGCGGTGTCGGCAAACGGCTGCCTCCGGGCAGGGGAAACCCGACGCTTCGCCGGCTCCCGGGGGGCCGGCGAAACGCCGACGATCGACTACTGCCCGACCTTGTGGCTCAGGCTGTAGACGTAGGCGGTCACGGCCCGCAGGTGCTCGGGCGCCAGGTTGGTGCCGCCCATGGGGAGCATGACGCTGGAGTGCTTCTTGGGCGCCATGACGCCCCCCTGGACGGTCTTGAAGATGCCTTCCCAGCTGCCGTCACTGTGGAGCCACTCGGCGTCCCTGAGGTTGGGGGCGACGCCGGTCGGGCCGGTCGCGTCCTCTCCGTGACAGCTCATGCACGTGCCCATGCCGGCCAGCCCGCGGAAGACGCTGTCGCCGAGGGCGATCAGGGCGGGGGTGATCGTGGCGGGATCGAAGCCGGTGGCGGCGGCCGGCGGAGCCGGTGCGTCGTCCTTGTCGTCCTCTGCCTCGGCCGGCTCGCCTCCGCCGCAGGCGGTGACGAGGAAGACCGCCCCGAGAAGCCAGAGGCGGACCCTGGCGATGGCCAACCCTGCGTGCCGCATGTTCCTTCCCTCCCGGTCAATGTCGACGTGGAATGCGCGCCTAACGAACGTTGCCTTTCGGGCCGCGGTACAGCCACTGCGCCTGGTAGTCGCGGGTGAGCGGCGCCTCGATGAGCATGGCGCGGACCATTTCGACGGGCATGGCCCCGCCCCGAAGAATCGCGTCATGGAACGCCTTGTTCGTCATCCGGCCCGACCCGACCAGCTCCTGGTGCAGCGAGCGGAACTGCAGGCCGCCCATCATGTAGGCGAGCTGGTACAGAGGCGGATACGTGCCCAGGAAGCTGCGCCGCACCTCGGCCTCGGCGTTGGCCCGCTCGTGGCCGACCCGGTCGACAAGGTAATCGATCGCCTGCTGCGGCGTCATGGTGCCCAGGTGGAACCCGAGCGAGAAGATGATCCGCGCGCTGCGATGCATGCGCCAGAAGAGCGCCCCGACGCGGTCCTCGGGCGTCGCATTGAATCCCTGGTCCCAGAGCAGCATTTCCCAGTAGAGCGCCCAGCCCTCGGTCCAGAACGGCGTGCCGAAGGCCGCACGCCGGTGCGCCTGGTAGCGGGAGTTCATGAAGCCCTGGAGGTGATGCCCCGGGATCAGCTCGTGGTGGACGGTCGCGTGGGACAGGTGCGGGCTGTTCCCGCGCATGCTCATGAGCTTCTCCTCGTGCGTCATCCCGTCGGTGGGATACGAAACCTGGATCACCTCGCCGCCGAGGAAGAACGGACTGACGCGCTGGCGCTCGGGGGACATCATCTCGATGCGCCAGATGTCCTTCGCGAGGGGCGGCACCGTGACCAGGTCGCGCGCCTCGATGAACTCGACCGCCTCGGCCGCCAGGCGCCGGATCAGTTCGGGCTGCTCGCCGGGAGCCACATACCGCTCCTTGACCTTGTCGAGGGCGGCCTTCCAGTTGTCGCCGAAACCCAGCTCGCGCGAAGCCTTCTTCATCTCCGCCTCGCTCCACGCGAACTCGATCTCGGCGATTTTCACCAGGTCCTCGGGATCGTACGCGATGAGCTCGTCACGCAGATCGGCGATGATCGCGTCGCGTCCGATCGGGTCGCCGATGATCGGATCGGGCTGGCCCTGGCGGAAGCCCAGGATACGCTCCCGGATGGTGCGGTAGTAGGCCGTCATGAGCGAATCGGCGCGGCGATACGGGTCGCGCGCCCACCACGTGAACAGCGGATCGTACCCGGCGTAGAAGTCGTACCAGCTCTTGAGGTCGGCCTTGAGCGCATTCACCAGTTCCGCCGAGCGGTGGGCGACGACCTTGCTGACCTTGAGGGGAGCGACTTCGCCTTCCGGACGCGGAGCCGGCGACCGGGTCCGGGAGGTGTCGGCCTGCTGCAGGCCGGCGACGATGGCCCTGGAGACGTCCTCGACCTTCTTGCCGATCGCGACCAGCGTCAGCGCCGCCTGCTGCGGTTCCAGCTTCTCCATCCGCCGCCGCGCGTCGACGAGCGCAAAGATGTCGCTGCCGAAGGGCAGGACCGGCGCCGACTCCGTCCACATCCGCTCCTCGCGGTCCAGGAGCGAGAGCGCATTGCGCAGGGTGTGGTTCATCAACACATAGTCGATCCTTCCCTGCTGGCTGAGCCGGTCGAAGTCGAGCGTCCCGAGCGCCGCCTGCCACCCGCGGTAGTACTCGCGGAAGCGCGCGCGCCGGCCGGGTGAGTACTCCACGTTCCATCGACGCCCGAGGGCACCCTCGTCGGCCTTGAAGCGGGTGACGATGTCCCGCAGCTCGCTTTCGGTCCCGCTGGGGGCGAGAAGGGTGTTGAGGACCGGGACGTACCGGGCGCCGTCCACGCCAGCCTGGAACCCGTCGGGGTTCTGGGCCATGGCGGGGGCCGCCACCAGGAGGAGCATCGCCGCGAAACGCCGTCGAGCCATCGGTCGGTTCTCCGGAAGGGAACTGGAAAAGGAATTCTGGGCTTTGGTGTTGCGATGGGCCAGTAGATTGAAGCGGCAGGCTCACGAATCGCGGAAACGCGGACGGGGATGAACGTGACGGAACAGGCGACGCTGGGCGGCGGGTGCTTCTGGTGCCTGGAGGCGGTCTACCAGGAAGTCGATGGAGTGACTTCCATTGTATCCGGCTACGCCGGCGGCCACGTGCCGAATCCCACCTACGAGGCCGTCTGCACGGGCGCCACGGGGCACGCCGAGGTGGTGCAGCTCGAGTTCGACCCGGGGCGCGTCTCGTACCGGCAGATCCTCGAGACGTTCTTCGCGATTCACGACCCCACCACGCTCAACCGCCAGGGCGACGATCGGGGGCCGCAGTATCGCTCGGCGATCTTCTGGCACGACGAGTCGCAGCGCGAGACGGCGCAGGCCCTGATCGGCGAGCTGACGGCCGACCAGGTGTTCAGCGACCCGATCGTGACCGAAGTGCGTCCACTCGACCGCTTCTGGCCGGCCGAGTCATACCATCAGGACTATTTCCGGCGAAACCCGGCGCAGCCGTACTGCGCGTTCGTGATCGCGCCGAAGCTCGCCAAGTACCGGAAGCGGGCGGGGAAGCGCTGACCGGTGGTGGAGGCGGTTCGCTCACCGGATCGCTTCACGGATCACCTGCTGGAAGACCTCGAACGGCACGGCGCCGGGGATGACGCGCCCGCTCACGAAGAACGTGGGGGTGCCGCGGATTCCCAGGCGGCTGGCGATCGCATCGTTGCCGAGAATCCGCTGCCGGATTCCCGGGTTCAGGCCGCACCGGGCGAAGGCGGTGAGATCGAGCCCGACGGTCCGCGCATAACGAGTCACGAGACCGCGGATGTCCTTCGCGGCCATCCACTCCCGGCGCCTGGCGTAGAGCAGGTCATGCATCGGCCAGAACGCTCCCTGCTCGGCGGCGCATTCGGCGGCCTCGGCCACCTCGCGCGAGTGGCGGAACAGGCCGGTGACGAACGGCACCATCTTCCACCGCACCACTCCGGGCGCGATGTACGCGGAGTCGAGCTTCGGGTAGGTCTCGGCGGCGAACTTCGCGCAGTACCCGCAGCCGAAGTCGAGGAACTCCACGATGAAGACGCGGGCGTCCGGTCCGCCGCGGTCGTGCCCGACGCCGGCCAGCGACACCGCCGCGCCGGCGCGTTGCGCGGAAGCCGTCGGCGCCAGCACCACCAGCGCCAGGATCCATCCCGTGAGGAAGCGTCCCATGCCCGATTCGCGTCAGGTTGTTGTTCGCCAGGTATCGGTTCTCGCTACGGTCCCGCCGCACATCCAACTGCAGCCGGGGCAGCGGCTTAGGCCAGCGCCGACGTGCGCGCGACCCTCCTGGGCCACCCGCCGGGGACGCACCCCAACGCTTTCGGTGAGCCCCGTGTCGAAGATACCGAATCGATGACACACGCCGCACTGGCAACCGAGGCCTCGACGGTTCCTGACGAGCGTTTCCTGGTCGCCCGCGCCCAGCGGGGAGACCGGGATGCCGCCCGGAGTCTGTACGACGCCCATGTGCGGCGCGTTCACCGCCTGGTCTTTCGCCTGTGCGGTGACGAGGAGATGGCCCGGGATCTGGTGCAGGACACGTTCATCCGGGTCTTCGACCGGCTGTCGTCGTTCCGTGGCGAGTCAGCGTTCGCCACGTGGGTACACCGGATCGCCGTCACCGTCACGCTGAACGGACTCCGCAAGGAGCGGCGGTTCAGGCGGGGCGCGGACGACCTCGACGTCGCGAGCGAACTGCCGGCGCCGTCGGACACCGTGGATCCCGACCTCCGTGCCCGGCTGCGGGCGGCGATCGAGGACCTGCCGCCGGGAAGTCGCGCGTCGGTGATCCTGCATGACATCGAAGGCTACACGCACGCGGAAATCGGCGAAATGCTGGGTATCGCCGAAGGCACGAGCAAGGCACGGCTGTTCGATGCGCGAAACCGCCTTCGAAAGGCGCTGCGGGGAGCGATGAGCGATGAGCGATGAGAACGGCTATGAGACACGAGCACCTTGATGACGCGATGGGGGAGGGAGAATCATGACGGAAGAACGGCTGAACGAGCTGCTCGACGACGCCAGGCGTACGTGGCCGGAGCCGGCGGAGCAGAACTACGACGCCATGTGGGCGCGGGTCGAGCGTGAGTCGTTCTCGCTCGACCGCCGGCGGGGCGGCGTGCCGTCCTGGCGCCTGTTCGGGGCGGGCGTCGCCGCCGCGCTGGCTCTTGGCGTCGGCCTCGGACGCTTCACGAGTCCGTCGCCGGGTACCCCTGCCGTCGCCGCCGCCGACACCGAAGTCCCGGCCCCGAGAGGGGTGTACGACCGGGTCGCGTCCGAACTGCTCGGCCGCACGGCCCTGCTCCTGACGGCGCTGCCCGCGGAAGCAGTCAGCAGCGCCTCGAGCGAGCGCTTCGCGGCGCAGGCCACCGAACTCCTCACCAGCACGCGGCTCCTGCTCGATTCGCCGGCCGCGAACGATGCCCGCTTCAAGGACCTCCTCGAAGACCTCGAGCTGGTCCTCGCGCAGATCGCGATGCTCCAGACCGGACGCACGCGGCAGGAAATCGACCTTATCACGGACGCCCTCGAAGAGCGCGACGTCGTGCCGCGGATCCGGTCCGCGGTGGCGCGCCTTTCGGCGGACGACTGACTTCGGAGAACGACCCATGAGACTCCTCAGCGCCCTGGCCGCCCTGGCCTCCACGGTGACCGTAGTGGCTGCGCAGGACATTCCGCCGCGGCCAACGCCGGCGGCGGCTGCCCCGAAGGTGGCCCGGCC
>JABWBJ010000157.1 GCA_013360595.1 Gemmatimonadaceae bacterium
CCGGGCGTGGAAGCGGCCGCCGCTGCTTTCGACGCCGCGGCGGCGAGATCCGACGCCACCGTCTTCCCGGCCGAAGCGATGTCCGTCGCGACCGACTTCCCCGCCGCCGCGACGCCGCCAAGCACGGCGGCCGCCTTGTTCAACAGACTCACCGTCTCCGTGATCGCCGACGCCGATACCTTGCCGGCGCGCAGCGTGTCCTCCACCCCCTCGGCGAACCGCTGAAAGAGGTTCGTCGATGGCGCGGCGCTCCCGGCGTACTTCGACTCGAGGAACTCGATGTAGTCGAGGACCTGGTATCCCCGCTCGTCGGGCAACGGCTCGAGATGCCGGACGATGCGATCGCGAAGGGATGCGTTCATGGCGACGATGGCTCCTGGAACCTGCTCGTCCTGCTCAACACCGGGGAGCCGCGTCCGGCACTCAACGCCCCACTCGGCGCGCTGCGCTCACCGCGCGGCGCTCCGTCACCCTCTCCACCGGACCTTCTTCCCTCGCGCATCGATGTGCACGTACGAACCGCGCGAGTAGACGCCCATGCCGCCGACAAGGTCCGGGTGCGACCGCTCGACGATGTCCACCGCCAGCGCGACGAGCCTGGCGTCGCGCGAGTTCACCCGGCCGTCACGATTCGCATCGACGGCGATGTCGATGGCGTCGCCCAGCTGATGGCGGCTGTCACGCGCCGAACTGCGCACCAGCCGGTTGTGGAGCGGCGTCCGGAACGCCGAGTGCACGTCGAACGGCACCGGATCCGGATCGCTGGCCCCGGTCCAGCTGGCGATCTCCGACAGGATCAGCTCCACCTTGTCGATGAGGCGCGGATCGACCGCCGCGTACCGGGGCCAGGTGCTCTGCCGGTCGTGCGTGATGAAGTGCGCGAGCCGGAGGTTGGCCGAGAGCGGCAGGTCGACGTCCATGGTGTCGATCTGGACGAAGCCGGCCGGCGCTTCCGGATCCGTGCGGCGGGCACGGTCTCCGCGGTAGTACCCCATCTTGTAGCCGTTCAGCTCGGGCCCCTTCTTCTCCGACCTCGGGACCATCACCGCCAGCGGCGGATCGGTCACGAGCCGCCGCTCGCCGTCGAGCGAGAGCTGCAGGTGATAGAAGCCCGGCGCGTCGGGCGCGATCAGCCCGTCCACGAGCGGGCGCGGTTGTCCGGTCGCGACCGAATCCCCGCGGGCCACCCAACTGTACCGGACGTCGGCGAGCCCACCCTGCACTTCGATCGGGTAGTCGACCGGCACCCCCGGCAGCGCAAACCGCATCCTGAGCCGCCCACTCTTGCCGAAGGCGTCCGCCGCGGGATACGCGGCCAGGGCGCCGAGGCGGACCGAACGGGCCCCGAGCCCCTCGGCTGGCCGGAAGAACGTCACGTAGGCCACCGCCGCCATGACCGAAACCACCAGCGTGATCCGCCGGGGACGGGTCTCGAAGCGCCTCCTCACCAGGCGGTCAGGGCGTCGGTTGTCATCGCGGGCAGTACGAACATGCGACGGCAATCGGAGGTGGTCGGAGGGGCCGGATTCGCCCGAATCCGGCGGCGGAGGAGGCGGCTAAAGATGGGCGACTCGGCACCCGGATGGAACCCCGTAAGCCGCATCGGATCGCCCTTTTGACCCGACCCGACGCCCCGCGGCCGCCACCAGTGGGGAGACGCGTCCGCGGCTCCGCTACATTCCCCGACACCGCGAATCCACCCTTCCAATGGCCGAGTCCCGCCAACAGGTCGTCCTGGTCGTCATCGATGGGTTCGGCTACCGCGAGGAGCGCGAGGGGAACGCCATCGCGCTCGCCGCGACTCCGACCTGGTCGCGCCTCTGGGAGCGGCATCCCCGGACGCTGCTCCAGGCGTCGGGTCGGGCGGTCGGCCTTCCCACGGGCCAGATGGGGAACTCCGAGGTCGGCCACCTCAACCTTGGCGCGGGACGGGTCGTCAAGCAGGACCTCGTCCGGATCACCGAAGCCATCGAGGACGGGTCCTTCTTCGAGATCCCCGCGTTCGTGAACGCCTGCCGCCACGCCGTGGCCACCGGTGGGACGCTCCATCTCATGGGCCTCCTGGGCGACGGCGGCGTCCATGCGCACGAGGATCACCTGTTCGCGCTCGTCGACCTCGCCGCGCGCCAGCGCGTCCCCACCGTCGCGGTCCACGCGCTCCTCGACGGGCGCGACACCATGCCGACGTCGGCGCTGGAGTTCATGCGCCGGACCGTCGAGCGCATTCGCGGCCGCGCCCGGGTCGCGAGCCTGGGCGGGCGGTACTTCGGCATGGACCGGGACCGCCGCTGGGAACGCGTCCGCAAGTGGTACGACGCCTCCGTGCGCGGCGTCGGTCCCGAGCAGACGGATCCGGTCGCCGCGATCCAGGCCGCGTACGACCGCGGCCAGACCGACGAGTTCATCGATCCGGTCGTGATCACGGACGCGGGAGCGCCGGTGGCGCCCTTCCGCGACGGGGACGCCCTGGTCTGCTTCAACTTCCGCTCGGACCGCATGCGACAGATCCTGCGCGCGTTGACCGACCCCGGGTTCGACGGGTTCGACACGGGCCGGCGTCCGTCGGTCGCGGTGACGACGATGACCTCGTACGATCGCACCTTCAGCTTCCCGGTGGCCTTCGCGCCCTACTCGATGGCCCGCATCGTCGCCGAGGTAGTGTCCTCCGCCGGCCTGTCGATGTTTCGCACCGCCGAAACCGAGAAGTACCCGCACGTGACCTACTTCTTCAACGGCGGCATCGAGGCCCCCTTCGCCCGCGAGGTCAGGGAACTGGTGCCCAGTCCGAAGGTCGCGACCTACGACCTGAAGCCCGAGATGTCGGCGGAGGGAGTGACCGACGTGCTGTGCCGCGCGATCGACTCCGGCGACCATGACTTCACGCTCTGCAACTACGCCAACTGCGACATGGTCGGGCACACGGGCGTGCTGCCGGCCGTGATCCGCGCGGTGGAGACGGTGGACCGGTGCCTCTCCCGTGTCGTGACATCGGCCGGGCGCGCGGGAGCCCGTCTGCTCATCACGGCCGATCATGGCAACTGCGAGGTCATGGTGGACCCCGAATCGGGGGGACCGCACACCGCGCACACGACGAATCCTGTACCTTTCGTGCTGGTCGACCCTGCCTGGACCGGCGCCCTGCGGGACGGCGGGGCGCTGCGCGATGTGGGGCCGACGATCCTCTCCATGCTGGGGCTCCCGCAGCCCGACGAAATGACGGGACGCGACCTTCGCGCCCACCTCACGTGACGGAGAACCTGTGAAGGCCTTGCTCTCAATGGCGTTCATTGCCGTGGCCGCGGTACCGGTGGCGGCCCAGGTCGGGCACGCACCCGATCGAAGCCCGTACCGCGACCGGGACTTCAACCGCGACTGGACCTTCTTCGCGGGTCGATTCACGGCCGAGCGGGATCCGGTCGGGGTGGCGCCAACCGACGGCCCGATGGCCGGCGTGCGCTGGCAGATGCACCTGGCCGGCCCGGCGTACTTCGCCGTTCGGCTCGCCGGCGGCTCGGTGGATCGCACGATCATCGACCCCAGCAAGCGGATCGCCGAGCGCGTCGTGGGCACCGAGAAAGTGCCGATGGCGTTCGCGGACGCACTGGTCGAGCTGAGTCTGACGGGACACAAGACGTGGCGCGGGCTTTCGCCGTTCCTCAGCGGCGGGCTCGGCTTCACGTCGGACGTGCGGGGCGCCAGCGACGTCGGTGACTACCGGTTCGGCATCCCGTTCACGATCACGGGAGGGGTCGGGCTCACGTGGCAGCTCGGCCAGTGGTGGGCGCTCCGCGCCGAGTGGTCCAACTACGTGTACCGGATCACCTACCCCGCCACGTATTTCCTGAAGACGACGGAGGATCCGGCGGTCCTGCCGGTCAACGCCTCGCGGGCGTTCTGGCGCCGCAATCCGTCCCTTCAGGTGGGGTTGTCACTCTACCGCCCCCGCTGACGGCAGGCCCATGGCGCGCGCGCAGCTCATCCGGAGCGTCCGTTTCGCCGCGGCGCACCGGTACCATCGGCCGGAGTGGTCCGACGAACGAAATGCCGAGGTCTTCGGCCTCTGCGCCCGTCCGAACTACCACGGGCACACGTACACCTGCGCCGTCACCGTCGAGGGGCCGATCGATCCCGTCACCGGCATGGTGATCGACCTGGGCGTCCTGGATCGCGTGCTGGCGGCGGAGGTCCTGGCGCGGTTCGACCACCGGAACATCAACCTCGACGTGCCGGAGTTCGCCGCGGGAAAGCTGGTGCCCACCGGCGAGAACCTGGCCGCCTTCATCCTCGGCCGCGTGCAGGCAGCGTTAGGCAGCGTGGTGACAGTGCGGGCGGTGCGCGTGGAGGAGGACGGGACGCTGGCGGCCGTGGTCGAGGGCCAGTGATTCGTGACTGGTGATTGCGTGAGCAGTCCTCCCGATTCCCGGCCCGCGCCGCCGCCCCCCGCCCTCCCGTGACCACACTCGACGCCGTCGACGAGACGCCGGTCTGGCTCGAACTGAACGGGACGCCGGTCGTGACGTGGATGTGCACCCCGGACCAGCTGGACGACCTGGTGGTCGGGTGGCTCTTCGGCGAGGGGTATATCGACCGCTTCGAGGACATCCGGCGCATGCGGCCATGCGCGAAGGAGCCGGGCTTCTGGGTCGACATCGCGCCGGAGCGGGTGGCGGCGGTCGAGGCCTCCAGCCGGCGGCGGATCCTCGCGTCCGGCTGCGGATCGGTGACGGCCTTCCTCGGCAGTCTGGCCGATGTGCCGCGGCGCACCGGCGCCATCCCGGAGCTCAACACGCCCGTGCTCCGCGCCCTGTTCAAGGAAATGTTCGGCCGTGGCGGGCGGTACAAGGAGACCGGCGGCATCCACGCGGCCGCGCTGACCGATGGGGCGCACCTCCTCTTCCACGCCGAGGACATCGGCCGGCACAATGCGGTCGACAAGGTGCTGGGCGCCGCCGTGCAGGCCGGGCGGCTGCCCGACGACCTGATCCTGCTGGAATCTAGGAGCCGTTTCCGCACCCTTTTCGCAGAAATGACCGCACAGCGGCAGTGGGGGAGATGGCACCATTTTTTTGCGGGGAATACCCACACCTACACCCAGGCCTGGTCGGCCGGCTACCGGGAAAATACGCCCTCCGAGTACAGAACCGCACTGTTCGCTTCCTGGAAATACCACAGGGAAAAATTCAGCAGCCAGGCCAGCCTGCGGAAGGAAATGGCAGACGGAAAATTTTTACCTGTTCTGCCAGCCCTTGGCATTGACTGGCAGTTTCATCCATCTTTGACGCTGAAGGGGAAAATCAGCCGCAATTACCGCCTCCCCACTTTGAACGACCGCTTTTGGATGCCCGGCGGTAACCCCGCTTTGCTGCCCGAATCGGGCTGGAGCCAGGAACTGGCCCTGGCGCATAAAATGGAAAGAAGAAATTTGAAAATTGAAATTTCCATTACGGTATTCAACCGTAACATTGACGATTGGATTTTGTGGAGCCCGCGTGAAGGGCAATCATTCTGGTCGGCCAATAACATCACCCGGGTGTGGAGCCGGGGCCTGGAACCCCGTTTCTCCGTGGCCTGGGCTTTCAAGGATGTGCATTTGACATGGAAAGGCGGCTATGACTATATTCGTTCCACCAACCAGGTTGCCCTGGAAAACCCCAAAATGGAAAAAGGCGATCAGTTGATCTACACGCCTGTCCACCAGGCCTTTAGTGTATTTTCCCTTGAATGGAAGGCGCTGTATCTCGCCTACCAGCACGCCTGTACCGGTCCGGCAGATGGTATCAATGAAGCGCTCAACGCTTTTCAGACAGGCCATGTGCGCCTGCAATATTCGGGGAGTATCCAAAAATACAAGGGAACCATTTTTTTCAACATCTACAACATATGGGATGCTGACTATCTGGTGGTCGAGCGCCGCCCGATGCCCGGTATCCATTTCCACGCAGGAATCCATTTAATTTTTCATCAAAATTCAAAATCATGAAA
>JABWBJ010000158.1 GCA_013360595.1 Gemmatimonadaceae bacterium
GCCTCCACCCGGGCCACGAGGGCGTGGCGCACCACGGCCCACACCGCCGCCCCGTGGGCCAGCAGGGCCGGCTGCGCGTTGTGCGTCAGCGTCAGCGTTTCGGCGGGGCCATCGAAGCAGAGCGACGACAACCGTTCTCCGAGCGCCTCGTCCGCCTGGCGAAAGACGTCGTCCGCCGCGGGGAACGCGGCGGCGAGGTCCTTGCCCATGCCCGGCTTCTGCGACCCCTGGCCGGGGAACACGAGGACGATGTCCATCAGCGTGGAGCGGAGAGCGCAGCGCGCAGGGCGCAGAGCGACATCGGCGGATCCCTCAGAACCGGATGACCAGGGACGCCCACGTGAAGCCGGCGCCGAAGGCTACCAGCAGCACGGTCGACCCATCGGTGACGCGGCCGGCGGCCATGGCCTCCTCGAGCGCCATCGGCACCGACGCCGACGACGTGTTGCCGTACCGGTCCACGTTCACGAACACCTTCTCCATCGGGATGCCGGCGTGCTTGGCCGTCGCTTCGATGATCCGCACGTTCGCCTGGTGCGGAATGAGGAGGTCGATGTCGGCCCCCGTCATCCTCGCGCCGTCGAGCGCGCGATCGCAGGCGTCGGACATGGAACGCACGGCGTGCTTGAAGACCTCGCGCCCTTCCATCTCGATGTAGAAGGAGCGGTCGTGCAGCGCATGCTCATCGAACGGCTGCGCGGCGCCGCCGGCGCGGCGGTGGAGCAGCGGCGCGAGCGTCCCGTCGGACCGGAAGTACGTGGACAGGATTCCCTTGCCGTGCTTCGAGCGCCTGAGGATCGCGGCCCCCGCGCCGTCACCGAAGAGTACGGCCGTGGAGCGGTCCTTCCAGTCCACGATCGAGCTCAGCTTTTCGGTCCCCACCACCAGCGCCGTCTCGGCGCTGCCGCTCATCATGAGCCCTTCGGCCACGATGAGGCCGTACAGCCAGCTGGAGCAGGCGGCGCAGATGTCGAAGGCCGCGGCGCGCGATGCCCCGAGTTCGGCCTGCAGCTCCACCGCCGTCGACGGGAGCAGGTGATCCGGCGAGGCGGTGCCGAGGACGATCAGATCGATCTCGCCCGGATGGACGCCGGCCCGTTCCATCGCCATTCGCGACGCGGCGGCGGACATGGTCCGGTTGTTCTCCGCCGGCCCGGCGATATGGCGTTCGCGAATGCCTGTCCGCTGGACGATCCACGCGTCGTTGGTGTCCAGTCCCATCGACGCGAACTCGTCGTTCCGGAGGATGCGTGGCGGCGCCCACCGGCCGACCCCGGCCAGGTACACGTACGGTCGCTTCACGAGCGCGCCGGCTCGCCGAGCCGCTCCCCGATGTGGGCGTCGAGCCGCGACGCCGCCGCCTGGGCCGCGACCTTCACGGCGTTCTTGAGCGCGCGCGCCGACGACTTGCCGTGGGCGATGATGCTGATCCCCTTGACGCCGAGGAGCGGCGCCCCGCCGTACGCGGAGTAGTCCAGGTGCCTGAATGCCGCCCCGATGACCTTCTCATCCACGCCCTGCTGCTTCAGCAGCGCGATCATCATGGGAGCGACGGCCTCGTAGAACTTGAGCACCACGTTGCCGGTGAAGCCATCGCAGACGACGACATCGAAGGGGCCGCGGTCCGACTGCCCACGCGGGAGGTCGCGACCTTCGACATTGCCGATGAAGTTGAGGCCTGACGAGGAGAGGAGCGCGTGGGTCTCCTTGGCGACGGCGTTCCCCTTCTCTGCTTCCTCGCCGATGTTGAGGAGGCCGACCCTGGCGTTCTGCCGGCCGAGGACCGATTCCGCGTAGGCCGTGCCGAGTCGCGCGAACTGGACCAGTTCGGCGGCGCTGCAGTCGACGTTGGCGCCCGAGTCGAGCACGACGATGGGCTGGTGTGCGGTCGGGAAGATCGTGGCGATCGCCGGGCGCTGAACGCCCTCGTGCAGTCGCAGGATGATGGTGGAGACGGCCATCTGGGCGCCGGTGTTCCCCGCGGAGACGAACGCGTCGGACTGTCCGGCGACCTGCAACCGGAGCCCGACGTGCATCGACGAGTTCGGCTTGCCGCGGAGGGCGGCGGCCGGCTTGTCGTCCATGGCGATCACGTCGTCGGCGTCGATCAGGTCGAGGCGCGCGGCGTGGGCCGCGAGGGCGGCGTACTCGCCACCGAGGTGGGCGGTGAGGTGCTCGCGCAGCACCGACTCGCGCCCGACGAGCTGGACGCGATGGTCGGGATCGAGTTCACTGAGGGCGAGCAGGGCGCCCGCGACGGGCGCGGCGGGGGCGAAATCGCCCCCCATCCCATCCAGCGCAACGCGCGCCAATGTCAGCCTTCCCGGGCTTCGGCGCGCTGCTTTCCGGCGTAGTAGCCGCACTCACCGCAGATGCGGTGGGGGCGCTTGGGGGCCTGGCAGCGCGGGCAGGCCTGGAGGACGACGGGCGCGGCCTTCTTGTGCGTGTTGCGCGCGCGCTTCTTGCGCTTCGAGGTTCTTCGCTTGGGGACGGCCATGGTGATCGTGGACTCGTGACTGGTGATTCGTGACTCGGCACTTCCCTGATCGGATCCGGTTCGGAGCTGCACCGGCGCCGGCTCCTGCTGTGCGCTCGGTGCTCTCACCCGAGCTGCTCTCTGCTCTCTGCTACCCTCCGCCCTTTTCCCTGAGCGCTGCCCAGCGGGGATCGATGGCTGGCTCGCACTGGCACGGGCCGAGATTGAGGTCGGCACCGCACTTCGGGCAGAGGCCCTTGCAGTCCTCGCGGCAGAGGGCGAACCCCGGCACCGCGAGGAGCCATTGTTCCCGAAGGGCGGGACGGAGATCGACTGTCGTCGCCCGTGGTTCCAGCAGGTACACATCCGACTCGTCCGACTCTTCGTCGTTCGCGTCGGCGAACAGCAGGTGCAGCTCTTCGGTAACGCTGACCCGGGTCGGGGTCAGGCATCGCCGGCATTCCTCGTCGGCCTCGCCGGCCAGGCGGCCGGAGAAGTAGAATCGGTCCTCTCCCGCGGAGGAGAGGCGGCCCGTGACGGCGATGTCACCCGCTGGCCGGAGGTCTCCGGCCTGCCAGACGGGGTCGTCGGCCGCCAGCCTTCCGTCAACGCGAGCGGCCTTCGTCTCGAGGGACGATCGGTCGAAGGAGAGCATGGGAAGCCATGCAATCTAGACCGTGCCGCGAAGTGAGTCAAGTCACGGCGGCACGGCTACTTAGGCCGGATCGAGCATGGCTCAGCCAGCGTTGGCGATCAGCTCGGTCTCGGCAAAGAAGAAACGCGACTCCCGGGCCGCGTTGTCGTCCGAATCGGACGCGTGGATCGCGTTCCGCTCCTTGGACTCGGCGTACAGGTGGCGAACCGTGCCGGCCTCAGCCTGCGCGGGGTCTGTGGCTCCAATGACCCGCCGCAGCTCGGCGACGGCGTCGGCACGCTCCAGGACCATCGGCATGCACTTCCCGCTGGTCATGAACGAGACGAGGGAGCCGTAGAACGGGCGCTCGCGATGGACGGCGTAGAATTCCTGCGCCTGCGCCGTCGTGAGATGCATGACGCGGGCGGCAACGATCCTGAACCCGGCGGCTTCGAGGTGGGCGATGATCCTGCCGGCCTTGCCCGCGCCAAAGGCGTCGGGTTTGATGATGGTCAAGGTATGGGACATTTCTGAAGTGAAGGATGCGCGGCACCGATTGACGGACCGCGCGTAAGATAGGCACGTTGGCTGCTCAGAGCCGGACCGGGGGCGCCGAACAGGCGCCCCCGCAGCGGTCGCAGGGGAGGATTGCTGAAACCCGGACCAACTACGGGGTACCGAGGGGCGCGCCCCAGGTCGTTCGCCATCGCGCTAGAGCCGCTGCTTCACCAGGTCGACAAACTCGACGGGTCGCTGCGCCACGTCGATACCCGCGGTCCTGAACGCCTCGATCTTCTCCGCCGCGGTGCCTGACGAGCCGCTGATGATCGCCCCGGCGTGCCCCATGCGGCGGCCGGGCGGCGCGGTCTGGCCAGCGATGAAGCCCACCACCGGCTTCTTCATGTGCTCCCGCACGAAGCGCGCGGCGTCCTGTTCATCGGTGCCGCCGATCTCCCCCATCAGGCACACGATCTTCGTCGCCGGATCGGCCTCGAAGGCGGCGAGGCAGTCGATGAAGTTCGTCCCGTTGATCGGATCGCCGCCGATGCCGACGCAGGTCGTCTGTCCCAGCCCGGCCCGCGTCAGCTGGAAGACGACCTCGTAGGTGAGCGTCCCCGAGCGCGACACCACACCGACCGGACCGGGCGTGCAGATCCGGCCGGGGATGATCCCCACCTTCGACTGCCCGGGCGTGATCAGGCCCGGACAGTTCGGTCCGAGCAGGCGCGCCCCATTCTCCTTTACGAACGGCCAGGCCCGCGTCATGTCGAGGACCGGGACGCCCTCGGTGATGGCGACGATCAGGCTGACGCCTGCGTCAGCCGCCTCCATGATGGCGTCGGCGGCGAACGGCGGCGGCACGTAGATCACCGACGCGTTCGCACCCGTGGCGTTCACCGCGTCGGCAACGGTGTTGAACACCGGCACCTTCCCTTCGAACGTCTGTCCGCCCTTCCCCGGCGTGACCCCGGCCACGACCTGCGTGCCGTACTCCATCATCTGCTTCGTGTGAAACGAGCCGTCGCGCCCCGTGATGCCCTGCACCACGAGCCTGGTGCCTCGATCGATGAAGATGCTCACGCGGCCCGTCCTCCCGTGGCCAGGGCGACCGCGCTCTTCACCGCCTCGTCCATGTCCGACGACGCCGAAAAGCCGTTCTCGTTCAGGATCTTCATCGCGATCTCTTCGTTGGTCCCGGTCAGGCGGATCACGATCGGCACCGTCAGAGGGCTCGCCTTCGTGGCGGCGACGATGCCGTTGGCCACGTCGTCCGTGCGGGTGATACCGCCGAAGATGTTGAAGAGGATGGCCTTCACGTTCCTGTCGGCGGTGATGATCCTCAGAGCCGCGATCACCTTCTCCGGCGACGATGAACCGCCGATGTCGAGGAAGTTGGCCGGTTCGCCGCCATAGTACTTCACGAGATCCATGGTCGCCATCGCGAGTCCGGCGCCGTTCACGCAGCATCCGACGTTCCCGTCGAGCTTGATGAACGTGAGGTTCGCGCGCCGCGCCTCCACCTCGCTGGGCGCTTCGGCCGACTCGTCCCGCAGGGCGGCGATCCCCGGGCGGCGATCGAGTTCGTTGTCGTCGATCACCATCTTGGCGTCGAGCGCCACGACGTCACCGGCCGGCGTGACCACCAGCGGGTTGATCTCCGCCAGCGAGCAGCCGCTCTGGACGAACGCCGTGTACAACTGCTGCATGATCTTCGCGGCCGCCCGGGCCTTCGCGAGATCGTCGTAGAGAAAGAACCCGAGGCGCATCGCCTGGTACGACTGGAGCCCGTACCGGGTGTCCACGGGCAGCTTGAGGATCTTCTCCGGAGTCTTCGCCGCCACTTCCTCGATGTCGATCCCGCCCGCGGGGCTGACCATGAAGACCGGCTTCCGGCTGGCCCGGTCCATGATGATCCCGACGTAGGCCTCGGTGACGATGTCGGCGGCATCGCTGACGAGCACCTTCTCCACCGTCAGCCCCTTGATCTGCATGCCGAGGATGGCCTGCGCCTTCTCCCGTGCCTCGGCGGGGTCCTTCGCCAGCTTCACGCCGCCGGCCTTCCCGCGCCCGCCCGCGTGCACCTGTGCCTTCACAACCACAGGTCTGCCGATGCGGCTTGCGATCGCCTGGGCCTCCGCGGCGGTGTTCGCGACCTCGCCGGCCGGGATGGGAACGCCAAGCGCCCGGAGGATTTCCTTGGCCTGGTACTCGTGGAGGTTCATCGTCGGGACTGGGGAACCGGGAATCGGGAATGAGCGCGCAGCGGCGGCGCTCGTCCTGCACCCGAGGCGGGGCGCAAGCTATCGGACCCGGCGAGGTGCTTCAAGGCTGGCGCGGCGCGCGCAGCACGCGGCCCAGCGCGTCGAACGC
>JABWBJ010000159.1 GCA_013360595.1 Gemmatimonadaceae bacterium
CCCGACCCTCGGCCTGAGGCGACCCCCGGCCCCCCGCCAGGCGGACGCGTGCGCCTCGCGCTGATCTCCGACATCCACGCCAACCTCCCGGCGCTGGAGGCGGCGCTGGCGGACATCGACGCCCGGGGCGTGGACGCGACGTTCCATCTGGGCGACCTCGTGGGCTACGCGCCGTGGCCCAACGAGGTCGTGGCGCTCCTGGCGGCGCGAGGCATCACCGGCGTTTCGGGGAACTACGACTCCACCGTCGGACTGGACTACCGGCACTGCGGGTGCCGGTACGAGGACCCGCGCCAGGAAGCGCTCTCGCACCAGAGCTTCGAATGGACGAAGGCGGCCTGCTCGCCGGCGACTCGTCAGGCGCTGGCGGTCCTGCCGTTCCGGCTGGACCTGCATCCCCTGGGCGGTCATGGCGCCGGGCCGTGCCTCGTCCTCGTGCACGGCACGCCGACCCTCAACACCGTGTACTGGACGGAGGACCGGTCCGACGAGTTCTGCCTCCGGATGGCGGGGCTGGCCGGGCTGCGCGCGGGCGACCTGATCGCGTTCGGGCACACGCACCGGCCCTGGCACCGAGTGGTCGGAGGCATCCACTTCGTCAACACGGGCAGCGTGGGCCGGCCCAAGGACGGGGACGCGCGCGCTGGGTACACGACGGTCGACCTCACGGCCGGCGGGGTCGACGTGGTTCACCATCGGGTGCGCTACGACGTCGAACGGACCGCCGGTGCCATTCTGGACAGCACGCTGCCTGACGAGTTCGCCTGGTATGTGAGGACCGGCGGCGGCAGCCTCGAGCCGCCGGCGCCATGACCGGCGCGGCGCATCAACTGGCGGCCGGCAGTATCCGGACCGGCCGGCTGTCGGTCGTCGACCGGCTGCTTCCGCTCTGGATCGTCGCGGCGATGGGCGCCGGACTCCTCCTCGGGCAGTGGTTCCCGGACCTCGGACCGCTCCTGGAACGCGTGAAGATCGCCGGCGTGTCGGTCCCCATCGCCATCGGCCTTCTCTGGATGATGTACCCCGTTCTGGCCCGCGTCCGGTACGAATCCATCGGCAGCCAGGTGCGTGAGCCGGCCGTGATGGCGACGTCCCTGGTCCTGAACTGGGTCATCGGACCCATCCTGATGTTCGGCCTGGCCTGGTTCCTCCTGGGGGACCTCCCGGAATATCGCAACGGGCTCATCCTGATCGGCCTGGCACGCTGCATTGCGATGGTGCTGATCTGGAACTCGCTGGCTGGCGGTTCCCGGGAGCTCGCCGCCGTCCTCGTGGCGCTCAACTCGGTCTTCCAGATCGCCACGTACTCGGTGCTCGGCTTTCTCTTCCTCTCCGTGATCCCGAGGTGGCTGGGGGCCGACGCAACCGCGGTCCACGTATCGATGTGGCTGATCGCCAGGAGCGTGCTGCTCTTCCTTGGCGTGCCTCTGCTCGCCGGATACGTCACCAGGCGGACCCTCGTCAGGTCACGCGGCGAGGCATGGTACGAATCGGTCTTCATCCGGACGATCGGGCCCACGGCGTTGCTCGGCCTTCTGTACACGATCGTGCTGATGTTCGCGATGCAGGGGACGCGGATCCTGGCGGCCCCGCACCACGTATTTCGCATTGCGGTGCCTCTGGTGCTCTACTTCGGCCTGATGTTCGGCATCGCGATGCTCGTTTCGCGCGCCCGCCGGTTCGCGTACCCAACGGCGGCGTCGGTCGCCTTCACGGCAGCGGGGAACAACTTCGAGCTGGCGATTGCCGTGGCCGTGGCGACGTTCGGGATCGGCTCGGGCGAGGCCCTGGCGGCCGTGGTCGGTCCGCTCATCGAGGTGCCGGTCCTCGTCGGCCTGGTGTACGTCGCTCGCCGGATGCGGCCGCTGTTCGCCTGAGTCGGCCGGCGGCCACGCACCGGCGCACCTGAAGGGCGGCCCTCCCACGACGCCCGCCCGCAGGTTTTGTTTGGCCCCATGCCGACGACCATCGCCCGACCCGCTCGCCCCTTGGCCGACGCACGGCTGGCCTGGGTGCGGGCCTCTCTTGCGCTGGTGTCACTCGCGGCGGGGTGTGATCGCGTCGGCACGTCACCCGGCTTGACGGTCTTCAACGCCGCCGCCCTCGGTCCTCCGCTGAAGAGCGCGCTGGCGGCCTTTGCCGCGTCGCATCCGACGCTCACCTATGCCCAGGAGAACGCCCCGAGCCTCGAGGTCGTGCGGAAGATGACCGAACTCGGCCACACGCCCGACGTGCTCGCGGTGGCCGACGAGATCCTCATGAGCCAGTTCGTTGTTCCGGCCCATGCCAGCTGGTACGTGCGCTTTGGCACGAACGCGATGGTCCTGGCCTTCAGCGACCGCGCGGCGTTCGCGTCAGAGATCTCGACGGAGAACTGGTGGCGGATTCTCCTGCGCCCCGGCGTCCAGGTCGGCCGGTCGGACCTTCGCGTCGATCCCAGCGGGTATCGCGCCGACATGGTCATGCAGCTCGCCGAAACGTTCTACGGGGAGCCGGGGCTGACCGATCGCCTTCGCGCGAGCATCCCCGAGCGGAACGTCCGGCGGGCCGAGGCCGATCTCGGCGCCCTCCTGCTCACCGGGGAACTCGACTACGGCTGGACGTACGAGAACCTCGCCGTGGCGCACGGTCTGCGATACATCAGGCTGCCGCGAGAGATCGACCTGAGCGCTCCGGAGTTTGCGGACCGGTACGCCGCCGCCCGGATCGAGCTGCCCAATCCGGACGGATCGCGGCTCCTCCTCCGCGGCGCGCCGATCATCTTCGCCCTGACCGTCCCGGCGCGCGCGGGTCGCAGCGAGACGGCGCTCCGATTCGTGGAGTTCCTGTTGTCCGTCGAGGGCCGGGACGAGCTCCGGCGCTCGGGCTTCACGCCGCTTCCCGAGCCGGAGTTTCTCGGCACGCCACCCGAGGGACTTGCGCTGTCTGTGCGGCGCGCGAGCCTGGTCCGGTAGGATGCGGGTCCTGCTCCAGCGCGTGTCGCGCGCCGAGGTGCGGATCCGCGACGGCGGGAGCGCTCGCCTCGCGGGCCGGATCAATCGCGGGTTCCTGCTGCTGGTGGGCTTCACCCACACGGACGACAGCGCCCGCGTCCTGTGGATGGCCGAGAAGGTCGTGGGGCTCCGGCTCTTCGCCGACGCGGAGGACAAGATGAACCTGGCGCTGGCCGACGTCGGCGGGGCCGTGCTGGTGGTGTCGCAGTTCACTCTCTACGGAGACGCCCAGAAGGGTCGCCGGCCGAGCTTCATCGACGCCGCGCGACCCGAGACGGCGATCCCGCTCTACGAGGAGTTCCTGGCCGCCCTGCGCGGCCGGGGGATCACCGTGGCGTCGGGCGAGTTCGGCGCGATGATGGACGTGGAGCTCGTGAACGACGGGCCGGTGACGCTCTGGCTCGAGCGGTGAGCCGCGGCGTGCGCGTCATCCTCGCCTCGCAATCGCCACGGCGACGGGATCTCCTGGACCTGATCGGGATCCCGCACGAGGTCCGGCCGGCGGATCTGGACGAACGCCTGCAGCCCGGCGAGTCGCCGCCGGCCCACGCCGAGCGACTGGCCCGCGAGAAGGCGCTGGCCCTGGCGGCGATCGCGCCCGATGCGGTGGTGATCGGCGCCGATACCATCGTGGTGCTCGATGGCGCGATCCTGGGGAAACCGGCGTCCGAAGAGGAGGCGGCGGCCACGGTGCGGCAGCTGGCCGGGCGCACGCATACGGTGTTCACCGCCGTCGCGGTGACGCGCGGCGGAGCCATCGTGTCGGGCGTGGAATCGGTGGAGGTGACGTTTCGTCCGCTCACCGACGATCAGATCCGGGCCTATGTCGCCACGGGAGAGCCGATGGACAAGGCCGGCGCGTACGGGATCCAGGGATACGGCGCGGTGATCGTGGAACGGATCCACGGGGACTACTTCGCGGTCATGGGACTCGCGATCGGACGGCTGGTGGGGCTGTTGGCCGACGTCGGGGTGTCGTACCGGTTCGGAGAGGGGCTGGTGGCGCGTGAATCGTGACTCGGCGGTCCCGGGTCACGCCCCTTCCGGGCGGCTGATCCGGCGGTCGTACCGCTCGTGCCACACCCGCACCTTCTCCAGCACGTCGGCCACCTGGATGCGCGGCATCCGGCCGAACCGCGGCGCCCAGGAGATCGGCGCCACTTCACCAGGATCGTGGTAGGCGTTGATCACGAGATCCTGGTACTTCCGGTACGGCCCCACGCGCCGGGGATCCAGGTAGCCGCAGAGCCCGATCACGGGTCTGTCGAGTGCGATGGCCATGTGCATGGGTCCGGTGTCGGGCGACAGGACCAGGGCGGACCGCGAGAGCAGGCCGACCATCGCGCGCAACGTGCCGCCGATCTTCTCGACCGGCTTGTGCCGGGCGAGGCGGCGGATCACCTCCACGGCTCGGTGATCGGCCGGCGTGTCGCCGCCGGCGAGCACGGGTTGCAGGCCGTACTGCTCGTACAACACGTCCACCACCTCGGCCCACCGCTCGGCGGGCCAGTCCTTCACCGGTTTGCTGGTGGCCACGACGATCGTCGCGATGGGCCGGTCGATCTTCGCGTAGAACTCGGCGTCGATCGACTCCTCGCCGGGCCAGGGCCCGAGATTCCAGGTCACCGGCTCCCACGGCACCCCCAGATCCGCCAGGAACTCGAAGTACTGGTCCTGGACGTGCTGGCCCGTGGGGTGCGGCGGAATACGACGATTGGTGAAGAGCCAGTTGAAGTCGCGGGCCCGTTTGCGATCGAATCCCAGCTTGACGGGCGCGCGCGTGAGCGCGGTGACGATGCCGGCCTTGAGATACACCTGGAAGTCGATGACGAGGTCGAACTCGCGCGTGCGCAGTTCGCGGGCGATGTCCACGAATGCGCGCCAGCCGCGCGACCGCCGAAAGACGATGATCTCGTCGACGGCGGGGTGCCCGCGGACGAGCGAAGCCGGTCCCGGCTGCAGGATCCAGGTGATGCGACAGGATGGCCGATGGCGCTTGAGGGCGGTCACCACGGGGAGGACGTGGACGGCGTCCCCGAGGGCGCTCATCAGGACGATACAGATGCGGGTCAGCTCTGGCTTCACTACACGCTGGTTGCGGGTGGCTGCCTGCTGGGGCTGCCGCTGCATGCTGGTGCTGGTGCTGGTGCTCGGGCTGGTGCTGGTGCTGGTGCTCGGGCTGGTGCTGGTGCTGGTGCTCGGGCTGGTGCTGGAGCTGGTGCTGGAGCTGGAGCTGGAGCTGGAGCTGGTGCTGGTGCCGGTGCTGGTGCGCCTCTCCCCATCTCCTCCTATCTTCATCTCACCCACCGCTCATTCCCATTTCCCGAGGCACGGTTTGCCGTGGCCATTGCCTGATGCAGGACACCATCGGATCGCTCATCGCGCAGCTTGCGCAGACGAATATCGAGCTCTGGCATGAGGAGGACAAGGCGCGCGTGCCTGACGATCACGCCGTCGCCGCGGCCAAGCGCCGCATCGATCGCCTGAATCAGCAGCGCAACGACCTCATCGAGCGCATCGACGCCGAAGTGCGTCGCACCATCCAGACGGCCGGACCGGCGGCGCATGGCTGAAACCGTCGGTTGGCTCGCGGACAAGCTGAGCATCATCGAGCTCAAGATCTACCACACCGAGGAACAGCTCCACCGTCCCGGCGTCGACGACGACTTCCGCGCCCTCTGCCGCAACCGCCTGGCGGTCATGCGCGAGCAGCGGGACGACCTGGCAGCCGAGCTGACGGCGCTGCTGGCGGATCTGGCCTCGGGCCGGATCCGGCCGAAGGTGTACCGACAGTTCAAGATGTACAACGACCCGCAGTTCCGCCCGCCACCGGGCGCCTGAACGCGACTCGTCAGGCGGGCTGACTGGCCAGCGCCCGGAGCTCCCGGAGTTCCGCGTCGTCGAATCCGGCCCCGGCGCGGGCCCGCAGCTTCCGCACCGAGCGCTCGAGGCGGTCCAGGTTGGCGTC
>JABWBJ010000160.1 GCA_013360595.1 Gemmatimonadaceae bacterium
CCGGCTCGGCGATCTCCGCGTTCCGCTGGGCGACGAGGACGAGCCAGCGCTCGGCGGTGGCCGCGGCGGATTCGACCGCCGCCAGCGACGCCGACCGCCCGATGAGCAGCGGCATCACGACATACGGGAATACCACCACGTCGCGCAGCGGCACGACGGGGAGCCGGTCCGGAATGTCGTAGGTCTCGGTGTCGCGCGAGAGAAGCATGGCGAAGCAGAGGAACAGAGGAGCGGAGCAGCAGCGAGCTCAGCGCCGGGGGAGTGGAGCGTCGAGGCGCCGTCGAGCGGAGGGTCGCCGGCCAGTGGCCCGGCTCACGCGAGGCAGTCCCGGGCCCCGCGGGCCCGCCGCGTCGCCACGTCGCTGCCTCGCTAGGCTTCTTTCTTCTGCCGCTTGGGGGCGATTTCCAGCATCGGCGGCGAACCGTTCACGATGCACGCTTCGGTCACCTTCACCTCGACCACGTCATCGCGGCTCGGCAGGTCGAACATCACGTTCAGCAACACCTCCTCCAGAATGGCCCGGAGGCCACGCGCGCCCGTGCCGCGTTTGAGCGCCTTCTGCGCCACGGCGCGGAGCGCCGTTTCCTCGAACGTGATCCGGACGCTCTCCAGCTCGAAGAGCTTGTGGTACTGCTTGGTGAGCGCGTTCTTCGGCTCCTTGAGGATCTGGACCAGTGCGTCCTCGTCCAGGGCCTCCAGCGGGACGACCACCGGCAGGCGGCCGACCAGTTCGGGGATCAGGCCGTAGCGGAGCAGGTCGTCCGGTTCGACTTCGAAGAACGGGTTCTTCGCCGCGCGCTCCGCCTTCCCGCTGCGGACGTCCTCGCGGCTGAAGCCGATCTGTTTCCGGCCCGTCCGCGTCTCGATGATCTTCTCCAGCCCGTCGAACGCGCCGCCGCAGATGAACAGGATGTCCTTGGTGTTGATCTGGATGTATTCCTGCTGGGGGTGCTTGCGGCCGCCCTGGGGGGGCACCGAGGCGATGGTCCCCTCGAGGATCTTGAGCAGCGCCTGCTGCACCCCTTCGCCCGACACGTCGCGCGTGATGCTCGGGTTCTCCGACTTCCGGGCGATCTTGTCGAGCTCGTCGATGTAGACAATCCCGCGCTCGCATTCGGCGACGTTGAAGTCCCCCGCCTGGAGCAGCCGGACGAGGATGTTCTCGACGTCCTCGCCGACGTACCCGGCCTCCGTCAGCGTCGTGGCGTCGGCGATCGTGAACGGCACGTCCAGGATGCGCGCCAGCGTCTGCGCCAGCAGCGTCTTCCCGACGCCGGTCGGCCCCAGCAGCAGGATGTTGCTCTTGTCGAGTTCGACGTCGTTCTCGCGCGCCGACCCCGAGTTGATCCGCTTGTAGTGATTGTAGACCGCCACGGAGAGGGCCTTCTTGGCCCGTTCCTGCCCGATCACGTACTGGTCCAGAACGTCCTTGATCTCCGTGGGCGTTGGAACCTGCGTGATCGCCTCCGCGACCTCCTTCTCCTCATCCTCCGCCAGAATCTCGTTACACAGCGCGATGCACTCGTTGCAGATGTAGACCGAGGGCCCGGAGATGAACTTCCTCACCGAGTCCTTGGACTTGCCGCAGAACGAGCAGCGCAGGTGTTTGTCGTGGGACATGGGAACGAGCGATGAGCCGTGAGCGACGAACGCGGATAACGGGAAGTGAGGAGTGAGGGATCAGGGATGAACGCGGATACCGAGAATGAGAAACGAGGGCTGATGAGCCCTCATCGCTCATCGCTCCCCAAATAGACGCCCCGGGGCACGCCGAAGCAATCGGGCCGGGGTGCCATTTCGACACCCTCCCGCCCCCGGCGGCTACGGCAGCCGACGCTACCCAGCCATCGCCGGCTGCCGCGGAACGTCCACCTCGGCGCGGTTGGCGACGATGTTGTCGATGATCCCGTATTCTCTGGCTTCCTCGGCCGACATGAACCGGTCCCGGTCCACGTCGCGTTCGATCAGCTCGAGCGGACGGCCCGTGTGGCGAGCCATCAGCTCGTTCATCTTGGCCCTCAGGTAGAGGATCTCCTTCGCCTGGATCTCGATGTCCGCCGCCGTGCCCTGGTACCCGCCCGAGGGCTGGTGGATCATGATCCGGGAATGCGGGAGCGCCGAGCGCTTGCCGGCCCGGCCCGACGCCAGCAGGAACGCCCCCATGCTCGCCGCCAGTCCCATGCAGATCGTGTTCACCGGCGACTTGAGGAACTGCATCGTGTCGTAGATCGCGAGCCCCGCCGACACGGAACCGCCCGGCGAGTTGATGTACAGGTGGATGTCGCGCTCCGGATTGTCCGCGTCCAGGAACAGCAGCTGCGCAATGATGATGTTCGCCACATCATCGTTGATCGGCGTGCCGAGGAACACGATCCGGTCCATCAGCAGCCGGCTGAAGATGTCGTACGTGCGCTCCCCGCGGCTGGAGCGCTCGATGACGTAGGGAGGATAGATGGAAGGCATACTCAGCTCTGACGGGAGAATGGAAGACAACGCGAATACATCGGCTACTCCACGGTGTTCTGGGCCAGCAGCCACCGGAAGACCTTGTCCTCGGTGATCGACCGCTCGATCTCCTTGAGGCGTCCGGCCTTCTGGAGCGACGCATAGAGCTTGCCGGCGTCCGTCCCGCGACGGCTCGCCAGCTCCGCCACGCGGTCATCGAGCTCGCTTTCGGTGGCGCCCAGCTTCTCGCGTTCGGCCAGCGTATCGATGACCAGGTCGCGCCGGACCTGCCGTTCGGCCAGCGACCGGAAACGGCCGGTGAACGCCTCCGCCTCCGATTCCGGCACCTGGTAGGCCTGCAGGTACGCGCTCACCATCTGGGTCACCCAGCTCGGCGGAACCTCGAACGGGTTGGCCCCGATGATCTCGTCGATCAGCTTCTGGCGCACCTCGGCGTCCGCCTCACGAGTCGCCGCCGACTCCAGATCGTCGCGGATGGCCTGCCGCAGCGCCGCGACCGTCTCGAACTCGCCCACCTCACGCGCGAAGGCGTCGTCGAGGTCGGGGAGCGACTTGCGCTTGACTTCGGTGAGCGTCACGCGGACCACCTTCGTCTTCGACCGCTGAGCCGCGTCGGGGAAGTCGTCCGGCCACCGGACGGGCCGCTCGGCGGTCTCCCCGGGCGCGAGCGTCATGATGAGCTCCTCGATGCCGGGGATCGCCTGACCGCCGCCAAGAATGATGCGGTACTCCCGCCCCTCGGGGATGGTGCCGTCATCCTCGGCGGTGGCGAGGGTCACGGTCACCATGTCCTGCTCCAGAGGCCGGCCGTCGAGCGGCGCCCAGGTGGCGTGCTGCTCGCGCACGGCGTCGATCTGCTCCTGCACGGAGTCGTCGGTGACCGGCCGCACCGACCGGGTGACCCGGAACCCCTGTGTGCGCGGAAGGACGACTTCCGGGTGCACCTCGAGGTGCAGCTCGAACGTGAGCGGCTGCCCTTCCGCGAACTTGACGTCGTGGACGTGAGGCTGCGCGGCCAGTTTCACGTCGCCGTCGCCGACCACCTGCTTGTAGGCTTCCTGGATCAGCGAGTCGACGGTCTCCTGCCGGATGGCCTCGGCGAAGCGCTGCCGGATCATCGCCGGCGGGGCCTTGCCAGGGCGGAACCCCGGCAGCCGCGCCGTCGATGCATACCGGCGGACCGCCTTGTCCTCGGCCTGCTTCACCAGGTCGGCCGGGACTTCAACCTGGAGCAGGCGCTCGACGCCGCCGACCTTCTTTTCGGTGACCTGAAGGTTCATTACATCGCCCGTGGAAGCTGGCCGCCCGGCGGGTCGCCGGCCGGCTGCCGAAAGCTAACCGGCGCCCGGTACGCCATGTACCGTGGCCGCCGGCTCCGGCTCGCCATGCGTGCAGCCGCTCAGCCCAGGATCCGGTCCACGATCCGCGCCGAGCTGAGAACTCCCGGAACGCCTGCCCCCGGATGCGTGCCGGCGCCAACGAAGAACAGGTTGGGGATGTCCTCGCTCCGGACGTGCGGCCGGAACCACGCTGACTGGCGGAGGATGGGCTCGCTGGCGAACGCACTGCCCAGGTGGCTGTTGAGCCTGTCCCGGAAGTGCCGCGGGTCGACGCGAGTCTCGGTGACCACGGCTCCCGTGAAGCCGGGCAGGATCCGCTGCTCCAGGTGGGCCACGATGCGCTCGCGGTAGGCGTCGCCCGAACGCTCCCAGTCGATGTCGGCGCCGAGGTGAGGCACCGGCGACAACGCGTACCACGCATCGCACCCCGGTGGCGCCAGCGACCGGTCGGTGGCCGTAGGCCGATGCAGATAGAGCGAAAAATCATCCGCCAGGCGCCGGCGACGGAACACGTCGTCGAGCAGGCCGTGGTACCGCGGGCCGAGCAGGATCTCGTGATGCGCGACGTCGTCGTATCGCCGGTTCGTGCCAAAGTACACGACGAACACCGACATGCTCTGCCGCAGCCTCGTCAGGCGGCGGTCGGTGTTCACCGGCCGTGCGCCGGCCGGCACCAGATCCAGGTAGGCGCGGACCACGTCGCCATTGCAGACGACGGCGTCGGCCTCGAGCCGGGCGTCCGTCGCCAGCCGGACGCCCGTCGCCAGCCCGGCCGCGTTCACTTCGATGCCGGACGCCTCGGCGCCGGTGATCAGCCGTCCACCGATGCCGCGGAAGACGTTGACGAGGGCCGCGACCAGCGCGCCCGTGCCGCCCGTCACGAACCAGACGCCCCAGCGGCGCTCGAGTTCGTGGATCAGGGCGTAGATCGCCGGGCTCTCGAACGGGTTCCCCCCGATCAGCAGCGGGTGGAAGCTCAGGAGCTGGCGGACGCGGTCGTCGCGAACGCACGAGTTCACCAGCGATGCCACGGACCGCCAGGCCCGGGCCCGGATGAGATCGGGGACGGCCCGGATCATGTCGGCGAAGCGGTCGAATGGCTGGTCCACGAGGGGGAACGCGAGCTCGAAGATCCGGGACGACGCGGCGGCGAACCGCCGGTAGCCGGCCACGTCTCCCGGACTCAGGCTCGCGATGGCGTCTTCGCGCCGGCGTTCGTCGCTCCCCCAGTCCACGCGTGACCCGTCATGGAACCGAACCCGGTAGAACGGGTCGACCGGCACGAGGTGCACATGATCGTCCAGGTCCTCGCCGGCCGCCGCGAACAGCTCGTGCAGGAGCTGCGGCGCGGTAATGATCGTCGGGCCGGCGTCGAACGTGAATCCGTCACGGCGGAAGACGATCGCCCGGCCACCGGGCTGGTCGAGTTTCTCGACGACGGTGACGTCGTGGCCGCGCGCCTTGAGCCGGAGGGCGGCCGCGAGGCCCCCGAGGCCGGCGCCGATGACGACGATCCTCACGCCCGCGCCTGGGCCAGCGGCGGGCTGGTGCTCACGTCGACGAGGGAGCGGCGCCAGGCCAGTCCGGCGGGGACCCCCATGGCGAGCGCGCCAAGAAGGGCCGCCCACCAGAATCCTTCGCGCAGGCACAGGGCGACGGGCATCACCCCATTGGCCACGTAGAGCGCGAGGGGGAAGGACGAAGGGGCAATGCGGTCTGCCACGCGCCGCGGCGGAATCAGCAAGAGCATGACCCGCGCGATCAGGGTGGCGGTCAGGAACCAGCCCAGCCAGTTGCTCAGCGGCATGCCGTAGAACACGTCGCGGGTGAAGAAGGCCCGGCCCCAGCCCGGCAGGGGCAGGAACATCTCGCCGCCGCCCCATCGCCAATGGCCGGTGCTCACCATGGCCGGATCCATCGAGATGTCCCAGGCCACCATCAGGAGCCCGGCGAGCATGGCCCAGCGCCAGTTCACCCGCGCCGTGTCCGCCGCGGGCCGCAGCCGGGCGACGATCGCGAGCGATCCGACCAGCATGTAGAACCACGAGATGGGGATCGGGAACGGCACGAGCCCGAGGACGCGGTAGCCGAGGAGGCCGGAGTAGGCGTAGTCGCCGAAGGGAAGCCCCGTGGCGGTGCCCGCGA
>JABWBJ010000161.1 GCA_013360595.1 Gemmatimonadaceae bacterium
CGATATCGCCGAGGCCACGGCGGACGCGGAGATCAAGAAGCAGCAGGCCGCGGCGCGGCGTCTGGCCGACGTGGCGGCGGCGGAAGCGGACGTCAAGATCGCCGAAGCGCGCAACCTGCTGCGGGTCCGCCAGGCGGAGCTGGGCCGGGAAGCGGAGACGACGGAGCGCGTCGCGAAGATCGTGGCGCTCAAGGCCGAGACGGAGGCCAAGACCGAGATGGAGGCGCGCCGCGTGGAGATGGAGAAGACGCGGCTGCTGGCGGACGTGGTGCAGCCGGCGGAAGCGCAGCGTGTGGCGGCGGAGGCGCAGGCCAAGGCGATCGCGGCGCCGATCCTGGAGCAGGGGAAGGCGCAGGCCGAGGTGCTGCGCATGCTCTACGCGGAGATCCACAAGGCGGGGGACACGGGACTGCAGGTGTTTCTGGCGGAGAAGCTGCCGGCGATGCTGGGGGTGACGGTCGAGGCCATGAAGAACGTGCAGGTCGACCGCATGACGATCATCGACAGCGGGAGCGGCCAGGGACTGGCCAATGCGACGACGCAGAAGGTGAGCGCGTCGATCGCGGCGCTGGAGCAGGTAGCCGGTTCGTTGGGACTGGATCTGGACAAGTTCGTGAAGAGGATCGCCGGGCAGGAGCCGGCGCCGGAGGCCGAGGTGAAGCGGGTGAAGTAGGGACTGGCGACTCGGCAGACGGCGCACGGACGTGCCGAGTCGCGAATCACGACTCACCAGTTGCCGAGGAACCGATCCACCTCGGCGTGAAGCCGTTCACGCCTTGCGCCGGCCGGTTCGATCAGAGCGAGCACCACGGGCTCGGCCGTCGCCAGCAGCGCGACGAAGAGGTGGAGCGTGTTCAGCGTGTCGTGCTTCCGGCGCTCGGCCTCGGCACGCGCGGCCAGCAACAGCGCGGTGGCCGCAGGATCGGTGGTCATTTCCGGCGGTGGCGGGTCACCCGTGGCTTCGAGCCGGTCAGCCAAGTGCGCGCGCAGCCGCTCCAGGTCCACGCCCGCCGCCGACAGGATCTGCAGCGGGAGCTTCCCCTGCCGCAGGAGAGCGATCAACAGGTTCTCGGAACCGACCGCGTGACGACCCTGACGGATGGCGTCCTGTTTGGCGAGGACGAAGGCTTCCTCGACCGTGGGGTGCGTCTGCATGACCCGTTTCGCCCGTTGCTCGTCGCGCTCGCGAACCAGGACCTCCGGATCCCGGCCACCGCACAGTTCGAGCAACCGCCGCTTCTCCGGATGCCCATGGGGATTGAGGAAGCCCTGTTCGGCAATGTGCCGCGCGCTCCCGTTAGGCCTCCCCTCGAGGGTGACATCGGCCCCGCGCCGGACGAGGTACTCCGCGAGCGGCACCCACCCGTTGCCGACCGCGAGCTGGAGCAGCGTGGGGCCCCAGACCATGTGGTCGATCGGGAAGCCTCGGTCGAGCAGAACATCGAGCACGGCGAACCGCTGGTTGAGCGCCGCAACGATGAATCCTTCCCAGACCACGGTCTGGTCATCGGCCGCGGGATTCATCGGCATCCACCCCAGCTCGAGCGCGGTGAAGTCGGGCCGGTGCCGGCGTGCGGCGTCCGTGGGCGCCCCGTCGCGCTCGATGTAGCCTTTCACCGATTGCACGTCACCGAGCCCGGCCGCGACCCAGAATGACCGAGGCGCCCTGGTCCGGGCCGCGATGAGATCCACGGCGGCGCCGTTCCAGTACCGGACAATCGCGTGTTCGAGCACGCTGAACCCGTTGGGAGCAATCCAGCCGGGATCGGCCCCCGCGTCGAGCAGGAGGCGAACCGACTCGACCGTCATGCGCAGGTGGCCGAGCAGGAGCCAGTTCAGCGTGGACTGCAGGTCAACGCGGGCGCCGAGCCACTGTACCGTCCGATGGAACTCAGGCGAATGGGATCGTACGTGGCTCCCCAGCGCCATGCTCGCCAGTTCGATATTGCCGGCCTGTCCCGGCACCGTCGTGGTCAGCAGTTCCGGATGCGCCTTCACGAGCGTGCTGAACGCTTCCGCGTCGGCCTCTCGAACGGCCTTGAGTGCCTTCCGCAGTGGAGACGTCTCGCGTTCCCATTCGTCGGGCCGGCCGTCCTCGTCGAGCAGCACGTCCCAGCTCGGGTACCTGTTCATCCGCGCGTGGACAAGCCGGGCCTCGTCGATCGTGAACTCGGACGCGAAGATCTCGGCCGGCGATCGACCGTAGAATCGCGGAACGAACGCGGCGAGCGCCTCGGCGGTCTCCATCCGGCGGTTGCCGTGCCGCGTGACGATGCTGCGCGCCCAGAGCTCGTGGGCGTCGCGGCCGTGTCCCTGACGGAGGCCGCCGGAGGCCACGTGCCGGGCGAGGGTCTCGAAGTACTCGGTGAGCTTCGGCCAGCTCGAAAAGCCGTACTCCCGCGCGATGGTGAACTGCGCGTCGGCCAGCCTGAACTCGTCAGGCGACCGGTCGTGGGCGCGCTGCAGCTTTGCGCGAACCCGATCCAGCGCCTCGGGGTCGCCGGCATGCAGCTGCCGCAGGAGCCGGCGGGCCTGTTTGCGCTCGAATTCGAGGCTGGGGCGAGCCGGCAGTGCGCGAACGTCGGATGGGAGATCCGGCGCGGGCCCCACGTGCCGGGGCGAGAGTCTGGACATGCGTCCTCCTTTCGGTTGGCCCGCGTCCGCACGGTGGGCCCGAAAGAAGGCGTGAGTTGTCAGGATCCCGCGACCAGCGCCGGATGGGACGATCCCTGCCCGCGGACCGGAGGCGCTCCGGCAGCGCCTCCGGGGAAGCTATCCGGACCGGGTCGAGCGTCAACGGGGGGAGTGGGGAATCGAGTCTCACCCGAGGAGGCCCCCAGCCTCCATCCCCATTCCCTATTCCTCGCTCTCCAGCGCCAGCTCCGGCGTCTCCGGTCCCGGCTCGTCGCCGTTTCTGCCCTCGACGTCCTTGTCGTCCTCCGGGATCACCCGCGCCACCGCCGTCACGAGATCGTTGCCGTCGAGATTCACCAGCTTCACGCCCTGCGTCGCGCGGCCCGCCACGCGCACCTGGCTCACGGGGGACCGGATGATCATCCCGCCACGCGTGATGATCATGATCTCGTCCTCCGGCAGCACTTCCATCAGCCCGACGACGTCTCCCGTCTTCTCGGTGCGATTGACGGTGAGGATGCCCTTCCCGCCCCGCTTCTGCACCCGGTACTCGTCGATGTGCGTGCACTTGCCGAGTCCCCTTTCGGTCACGCAGAGCAGCGTGGCCTCGCGCTTGATCACCACCATCCCCACCACCCGGTCGTCGTCGTGGAGCTCGATGCCCTTCACGCCGGTCGTGTCGCGCCCCATCTCCCGCACGTCGCCTTCGTGGAACCGGATCGAGAGTCCGTGCTTCGTCGCGATCACCACGTCGTTGTTCCCCGACGTCACCGCCACCTCGATCAGTTCGTCCCCCTCCTCGATCTTGATCGCCTTGATCCCGGTCGACCGCACGTTGGAGTACTCGGAGAGCCGCGTCTTCTTCACCGTGCCGTTCCGCGTGCAGAAGAGCAGGAACTCGTCGTCCTTGAACTCGCGCACGAACACCATGGCCTGGATCTGCGTGTCGGGCGACACGTTGATCAGGTTGATGATCGGCTTGCCCTTGGTGGCCCGCCCGGCCTGCGGGATCTCGTACACCTTGAGCCAGTAGCAGCGCCCGTCGCTGGTGAAGACGAGGATGTAGTCGTGGGTCGAGCCCACGTAGAGCCGCTCGACGAAATCCTCGTCGCGCAGCTCCGCCCCCGTGAGCCCCTTCCCGCCACGACGCTGGCGCCGGTACGTCGTGATCGACGTGCGCTTGATGTACCCGGAGTGCGACACGGTCACGACCATGTCCTCCTCCGCGATCAGGTCCTCGATCGTGAAGTCCCCCTGATCGCTCGTGATCTCCGTGCGCCGATCGTCCCCGTACTTCTCCGCGACCCGCGACAGCTCGGACTTCATCAGCGCCATGCGCTTCGGCTTCGACTCCAGCAGCGCCCGCAGCTCCCTGATCGTGGCCCGGACCTCCGTCAGCTCCTCATCCAGCTTGTCGATCTCCAGCGCCGTCAGGCGAGCCAGCCGCATGTTCAGGATCGCCTCGGCCTGGCGCTCCGTGAGCTTGAACCGCTTCTGGAGCTGGGCGCTCGCCGCCTCGGGGTTCTCCGCCTTGCGGATGACCTTGATCACGTCCTCGATGTTGTCGACGGCGATCTTGAGGCCTTCGAGGATGTGCTCCCGCTCCTGCGCCTTGTCCAGATCGAACTGCGTCCGCCGGACGATCACCTCGTGCCGGTGCGCGATGTAGTGCTCCAGCGCCTCCCGGAGCCCCATCACCTTCGGCACCAGCTGGCGCGTCCGCGAGTCCGGCACCAGCGCCAGCATGATCACCCCGAACGACGACTGCATCGCCGTGTGCTTGTACAGCTGGTTGAGCACCACGCGCGGGATGGCATCGCGCTTGAGCTCGATCACGATGCGCGTCGTGTCGCTCGACTCGTCGCGCAGGTCGCTGATCCCCTCCAGCTTCTTCTCCCGCGTCAGCTCGGCGATCGACTTCACCAGCTCGGCGCGGTTCACCTGGTACGGGATCTCGGTGACCACGATCTGCGAACGGCCGCTCGACTCCTTTTCCTCGATCACCGCGCGCGCGCGCATGACGATCCGGCCACGGCCCGTCTGCTGGTAGTCCTTGATGCCGGCGCGGCCGTAGATGAACCCGCCCGTCGGGAAGTCCGGCCCCTTCACCAGCTTCGAGAGCTCCTCGACCGGCGTCTCCGGCCGGTCGATCAGCGCCAGCGTCGCGGCCACCACCTCGCGCAGGTTGTGCGGCGGGATGTTCGTCGCCATGCCCACCGCGATGCCTGACGAGCCGTTCACCAGCAGGTTCGGGAACGCGGCCGGCATCACCTTCGGCTCGGTGAGGTGATCGTCGAAGTTGGGGGCGTAGTCGACCGTGTTCCTGTCGATGTCCGCCAGCATCTCCATCGCGATCGGCATCAGCCGCGCTTCGGTGTACCGGTACGCCGCCGCGCCGTCCCCGTCCGGCGACCCGAAGTTCCCCTGCCCGTCGATCAGCGGATAGCGAAGCGAAAAGTCCTGCACCATCCGCACGAGCGCGTCGTAGACGGCCGAGTCCCCGTGCGGGTGGTACTTGCCGAGCACGTCGCCAACGACGGTCGCCGACTTCTTGTACGGCCGCCCGGGAACGAGGCCCAGGTCGTTCATCGCATAAAGAATCCGCCGGTGCACCGGCTTGAGACCGTCGCGCACGTCGGGCAGCGCCCGGGCAACGATCACGCTCATCGAGTAGTTGATGAACGACTCCTTCACCTCCTCGTCGATGAGCCGCGGGAGGATCCGCTCGCGCTGATTCGGTGCCGTCATGGGGGTGGGTCTGGGTAGTGATTCCGGGCCGTCGCGCGGCCCCCCGAATCTAGCGGGTCAGGGGTGGCGAATCAATCGCCGTCGAGCGTCGTAAGTTGTTGTCCCAGACAATTTTGACACGGGATGGCCGGCGCCCGCCCAGCCGCGCGCGCGCCCGCAACCTCCCCATCGCGTCTTCGGTCTTTCTTCGCCATCGACACGTGGCGTTCCCAGGGTCGGCCGGAGCCTGCAGCCGGACTCGAGGCGAGGACCGCCGGGTCACGGGGTCACGGTGGTCGTCGCCTGACGAGAACGGACGGTAGGCGGCGCCGCCGCGTCCTGATAAGTTGGCGGCATGGCCGTCAGCCAGGCGCCCGCCCCGTCGCGCGGTGGATCCATCGAGCCTCCGCTCCTCATTCCGCACTTCATCGATGGGCAGACCGAACCAGGCGTCGCTGAGCGCTGGGGCGTTGTCCACGATCCGTCGTCCGGCAGCGTCAGCGCGCGCGTTCCGTTCGGCGCCGACGCGGACCTGGAGCGCGCCGTCGCGTCCGGCCGCCGCGCCTTCAGCGACTGGTCCGCCT
>JABWBJ010000162.1 GCA_013360595.1 Gemmatimonadaceae bacterium
GAACCTCCGCCAGGGCCTTGGCGTCCCAGGCGTCGAAGCTGGGCGGAAGCGGTTCGGTGAAGTGCGGAGGCCGGCGGCGCCCCATGACCAGGGCCCCCACGCGGACCGACTCGACCGGCAGGGTCGCGCCCGCCGGCCCCGGCTCGAACGCTGAGCCGATCTCGAAGAGGCGGACGTCCCCCTGCATCCGGCTCAGGTTGTGTTCCGCCCGGCGCGCCAGCGTTTCCAGCAGCGTGCGGCGGAGGTGCGGCTCGTCCTCGGCGAGCGGATTCCTGACCCGAACGTGCGTGGCGTCATCCCCGCGCACGAACGGCATCGGCCGAACCTCCATCAGGCCGCGGGCCACGAGCGCATCCCGGACTCGCCGCGTCATCTCGTGCAACGGGTGATCGGGCACGGTGCCGGGACGGAACGGCCTGACTTCGTCCGACAGGCGATCATAGCCTCGCAGCCGCGCGATCTCCTCGACGAGGTCGGCATCGCGCGACACGTCGGGCCGCCAGCTGGGCGGACGCACGTCGAGGACGCCACCCGCGCCCGGCTGCACCGCGAACCCCACGGACGACAGGAGGCGCGTGATCTCGCTGGCCTCCAGCCGGTCGCCGAGCAGTCGGGCCGCCCGGGCCGGATCCAGCGGCACCGCCCGCGGCTGGTCCAGGTCGCGCCCGACGAAGACCGGGGACCCATCGACCATCCCGCCCGCCACCTTCATGATCAGCCCCGCCGCCAGCTCCAGCGTCGCCGCCGTCGAAGCCGGATCGACACCGCGCTCGAACCGGTAACTGGCGTCCGTGCTCAGCCCCAGCGCGCGACGCGTGAGACGGATGCGCCGGGGATCGAAGTACGCGACCTCGAGGAAGAGATCCGTGGTGCGCTCGTTCACCTCGGTGTCGCGCCCGCCCATCACGCCGCCGACGGCAATGGCCCGCTCGCCGTCCGCGATGACGGTCATCCCTTCGCCCAGCTCGCGTTCCACGCCGTCGAGGGTCACGAGGCGCTCGCGGGCCCGCGCCGCCCGCACCACGACCGTGCGGCCGGCGATCCTGGACGCGTCGAACGCGTGCATCGGCTGCCCGTACCCGTGGAGCATGTAGTTCGTGGCGTCCACGACATTCGAGATGGATCGCAGGCCCACCGCCTCCAGCCGCCTGACGAGCCAGTCGGGGCTCGGCCCCACGGTGACGCCGCGGATGATCACGCCCATGTAGTGGGGACACCCGGCGGCATCCTCGAGACGGACCGTGATGCCGCCGGCGGCGGCCTCCCGTTCGCCCGCGATGGGGAGCGGCAGCGGCAGCCCGCGGAGGTCCGAGAGTTCGGGCGGCAGCGCGACCGCGACTCCGGTAAGCGCCGCGATCTCCCGCGCCACTCCGGCGTGCGAGAGCAGGTCGGGGCGGTTGGGAAGCACGTCGACGTCGAACCGCACGTCGGCCACGTCGACCGCGTCCAGGAACGGCGTGCCCGGCGCCACCTCGACATCGAGCGCCATGATCCCCGAGTGGTCCGCGCCAAGCCCCAGTTCACGCGCCGAGCAGAGCATCCCGTTGGAGACCTCGCCGCGGATCTTCCGCTTCTCGAGCCGGATGCCGCCGGGCAGCACCGTGCCCGCGCGCGCGAACGGGTACAGGGTGCCCACGGTGACCACCGGGGCGCCGCAGACCACGTCGAGCAGCGAGCCGCTCCCGTCGTCCACCTTGGTCACCCAGAGCGTGTCCGCATTCGGGTGCCGGCCCGCCTGCACCACGCGGCCCACCACGACCTCGCGGAGATCCTCGCGCAGCCGCTCCATCCGGTCGACGGTGGCCACGTGGGCCGACAGCAGGTCCCGGATCTCATCCGCGCTTCGCTGATGGGGAACCAGCGCCCGCAGCCAGTCGTGGGAGATCAGCATGCGTCGAACTGCTCCAGGAAGCGCACGTCGGAGTCGTAGAGCAGGCGGATGTCGTTGATGCCGTACCGGGACATGGCCAGCCGGGCCGGCCCCATGCCGAAGGCCCACCCCGACCAGCGGGTGCTGTCCAGCCCCGCGGCCTCGAGGACCGCCGGATGCACGAGGCCGCACCCCAGGATCTCCAGCCATCGCGCGCCGCGACCGTCGCCGAGGTCGACCTCCACCTCCATCTGCGCCGACGGCTCGGTGAACGGGAAATACGACGGGCCGAAGCGCGTGCGCGTGCCCTGGCCATAGAATCGGCGCGCGAACCAGGTCAGCGTCGCCTTGAGATCGGCGAACGAGATGTCCTCGTCCACAGCCAGGCCTTCGAGCTGGGCAAAGGCGGGCGCGTGGGTCGCATCGAAGAAGTCGCGGCGGTACACGTTCCCCGGCGCCAGGACGCGAACCGGCGGCGGATACGCCTGCAGCGTTCGGACCTGCACCGGCGACGTGTGCGTGCGGAGCAGCGTCCCCTCGCCCAGGTACAGCGTGTCGTGCAGGTCCATGGCCGGGTGGTCGGCCGGGAAGTTGAGCGCGCCGAAGTTGTACCACTCGTGCTCGGCCTCCGGGCCGAGCGCGATGGTGAAGCCCAGCTCGCGGAAGATCCCCTCGATCTCGTCGAGGACGATCGAGACCGGGTGACGCGCGCCGCGCCAGAAGGGCCGGGACGGCATGGTGGGATCCGCCACCGCCGTCGTCCGCGCGGAAGACAGCCCGGCCCACGCGGCTTCGAGCGCCGCTTCGATGGCCACGCGCACGGCATTGAATCGCTGGCCGGCCTCGCGCCGATCCTCCCTGGGCAGCGACCCGAGCGACTCGGCCAGCGCCGTGAGCGCTCCGCTCTCGCGGCCCACGAGGGCGATCCGCGCCGCTTCGACGTCGGTGGCCGTGCTCGCCGCCGGGACCAGGTCCGCCGCGCGGCGCTCGATGCGATCGAGTTCAGCCAGGAAGGCTTCCAGGGTGTCGATGGAGGTCATGACGCGTTCGGACGTGAAGAAGGGAGACGGCAGCGGGAGACGGAGGACCATCTCACGCTCCCGTCTCCCCGCGGCATGTACTCAGGCCAGCGCGCTCCGGGCGGCGTTGGCGAGCGCGGCAAACGCCGCCTCATCGCGAACGGCCAGATCGGCCAGAATCTTCCGGTCCACCTCGATGCCGGCCTTGCGCAGTCCGTTCATGAAGGCGCTGTAGCTGAGGTCGTTCATGCGGGCCGCGGCGTTGATGCGCGTGATCCAGAGCCGCCGGAAGTCGCGCTTCCGGTTCCGGCGATCGCGGTAGGCGTAGCGCCAGCCGCGCTCGACGGTCTCCTTGGCGGGCCGCCAGAGCTTGCTGCGCGCGCCGTACGCCCCGCGCGCCGCCTTCATGATCTGCTTCTTGCGCTTGAGGCGCACGACGTTGGATTTGACTCTCGGCATGGCTCGCTCCTACGCCTGCAACAGGCGCTTCAGGACGCGCGTCTCACCATTCGTGGTCACGGTGGTCGCGCGCCGCAGACGGCGCTTCCGTTTGGCGTCCTTCTTCGTGAGGATGTGGCTCTTGTTCGCCTTCAGGCGGCGGATCTTCCCGGAGCCGGTCACCGAGAAGCGCTTCTTCGCCCCCTTGTGGGTCTTCATCTTGGGCATGGGACGGAACCAGTGATCTGGGGATTGTGATTCGTGCGGTGTGCTTCGTGACTGCTGACTCGCGACCGATGGGGCAGGCCGCGGGGCGCTCACTTCGGCGCCAGGATCATGGTGAGCTGTTTCCCTTCCATCTTGGCCGCGCTCTCGATCTTGGCGACATCCGCCAGTTCCGTCGCGACCCGTTCCACGACGGCCACGCCGAGCTCCGGGTGCGCGATCTGACGCCCGCGGAACATCAGGGTGACCTTCACCTTGTTCTTCTCCTCCAGGAAACGGCGCGCGTGCCTCGTCTTGGTGTCGAAGTCGTGGTCGTCGATCCCGGGGCGGTACTTCACTTCCTTCAGCTGGATGACGTGCTGCTTCTTCTTCGCGATCCGCGCCTGCTTCGCCTGCTCGAACTTGAACTTGCCGAAGTCCATCACCCGGACCACCGGCGGACGCGCGGTCGGCGCCACTTCCACCAGGTCCAGGCCATGCTCTTCGGCCAGCGCCATGGCCTTGTCGACCTCCATGATGCCGAGCTGGCTGCCGTCGTGCCCGATCACCCGGACAGGACTGATGCGGATCTGTCGGTTGACGCGAATTCGCTTCGTGGCGTCCTGAATGGCAACGTCTCCTGCGCTGAGGTGGCTCGTCAGGCACCGCCTGGCGAAAAAAAAGCGGACCGTGGAGTCCGCGAGGCGAAACGCCGGCGCCAGGGCGCCGGACACGCCAACCTGCATGGACTCCTACAGCACCTCGTTGCCGAGGGCCGGAGGGTGAGAGCCCGAGGCTCCGCTTGAACGAATTGTGGTAAGAACCTAACTGGCTTGAGGTTAGGTCGCAAGGCGCCGCAACCGTCCGCGAAGCCCGCTCCGGGCTCACCCGTCGGACAGCGACGTCACCGGCGCGAGACCGTATCCCTTCCCGTCCCGCGTTACACGGCCCGCCAGCACGTACGCGTCGTGCTCGAACAGCAGGAGCCACTGCTCGTCGGCGGCCCGCTGGAGCACGGCGCGCTTGCTTTCCAGCGTGCGCAGCGGTTCCACGTCGTACCCCATGATCCAGGGGAGCGGCACGTGCGCCGACGTCGGCATCAGGTCGGCCGGGTAGAAGAGGCGCGCCCCGTCGCTCTCGACGAGCACGCTCTGGTGCCCGGGCGTGTGCCCTGGCGTGGGAAGCAGCCGGATGCCGGGCCACACCTCCGTTTCCCCGTCCACGAAATCGAAGAGCCCCGCGGCCGCGACCGGCTCGAAATTGTGCGGGAAGTAGCTCGCCGCGGTTCGCTCGTTCGTGTGCGTGGCCCAGTGGTACTCTGCGCGCTGCACCACGTACCGCGCCCGGCCGAAGGTCGGGCGGATCGCGCCGCCCGCATCCACCCAGGTGTTGCCCCGGCGTGGTCGAAATGCCGTGCGTTTTTGTTTCCCCAGGCTTCATGGGGTTTTTCGCGCTATCACCTGTTGTCTATTGTTATTGGCGCTATGTTTGTGCTGGCCAATCTGGCGTTTTACAAGTTGTCCCAAACCGAACAGGTGAGCACGTTGGCGCCCTTAACGGCTTTGTATGTGATTGTGCCGGTTGTGCTGGGCATGTTTTTTTTGGGTGAACCCCCAACTGCGCGAAAAGTGATCGGGATCATTCTGGGGTTGGCGTCACTGTATTTGCTTTCTGGCATGGAGACAGAACCGTGACCATTTTGCCTTTTGACGGGGTGATGCCGAAAATTCATAAGACGGCCTATGTGGCACCCGGTGCGGTCCTTATTGGCCATGTGACAATTGAAGCGGATGTGAGCATCTGGTTTAATGCTGTGCTGCGCGGTGATCGCGAGCCTATTTTGATTGGCCAGGGGTCAAACATTCAAGACGGTGCTGTGCTCCACACCGATCCCGGATTTCCCTGTGAAGTGGGAAGCCAGGTCACGGTGGGGCACAATGCCATTTTGCACGGATGCCGCATTATGCATGGCGTGACGGTGGGGATGGGCGCAACCGTGCTCAACGGGGCGGTGGTTGGCGAATATGCCCTTGTTGCGGCTCACGCCTTGGTATTGGAGCAAATGCAGGTGGCACCCCGCACACTGGTTGCGGGTGTGCCTGCAAAACCAAAGCGTGAATTAAATGATGAAGAAGTGGCCCGGTTGCATCTGGCCAAGTTGGGTGTAAAACTCACCAAACTCACCCCCGAACAGGCCGAATATATCGGCGTGCCCATCGAAGGCCCTTACAAACCCGATCACTACCGCTATTAAAAAAATGCCCCTGTTCTCGTTTTGAGGGCAGGGGCATTTTTTCTTTTACTCAAAGGATAGATACATGCGATTTCCAGACTATTTTCAAAACAACGCCAAACCCGTCATTTCCTTTGAACTGTTTCCGCCAAAAACCGACGTGGGCATGCGCA
>JABWBJ010000163.1 GCA_013360595.1 Gemmatimonadaceae bacterium
CGTGCCTGACGAGACGGCGCGGATCACGGACTGGACCAGGTCCAGATCCTTGAGGCACCCCGAGCCGCCGTTCCGCTTCACGACCTTCTTGACCGGGCAGCCGAAGTTGATGTCGATGAAGTCCGGCTGGAAGACATCGGTCACGAGCCGGGCCGCGTCGTGCATCGCCGCCGGCTCGGCGCCGAAGATCTGGACCCCGATCGGCCGCTCGTCAGGCCCGAAGCGCAGCTTGTCCAGGGTGGCCTGGTTCTCCCGCCGGATCCCCTCCGCGGAGAGGAACTCGGTCACCACGACGTCCGCGCCCCACGACCGGCAGATCCGGCGGAAGGGCGACTCCGAGACCCCGGCCATGGGGGCCAGGATGACCGGGACGTCGTGGGCGACCGGGTACGGGAAACGCATGGCTGATCAAGCTAACCTTCCGCGGTATCATGCTGCAACACAAAGGTTTGACAGCACTTGCACGGTCGGGCTATGTTGCGCCAGCGCTGTTCGAAGCCGATCGTGGGCAGCACCGGACGAGCCCGAACGCCGGTTGTTGATCCGGTCTCCGCCGAGGCACCGTCCACCTCACGTCCCCTATCGCCCAGTCATGGAACTCCGAGAGTTCTTCACCGAAGACGCCATCCAGCTCGAGCTCAAGGGCGAGTCCAAGGATGACATCCTGAAGGAGCTCATCGGGCTGCTCGGGCTGGACGAGAAGAACCAGGCCACGCTGTTCAAGATGCTGAAGCGGCGCGAGAACCTCGGCTCCACCGGGATCGGCCGCCAGATAGCGATCCCGCATTGCCGGTCGCTGGTGGTCAACCGCCTCCGCGTGGCCTTCGGGCGCAAGCGCGCCGGCGTGGACTTCAAGGCGATCGACGAGAAGCCGGTCAGGTTCTTCTTCCTGATCGTGGCGCCGCCGCTGGAGGTCTCGAACCAGTACCTCCCCGTGTTAGGCAAGATCGCCCAGTTCAGCAAGGAGCCCGACATCCCGGATCGCCTGATGGAGATCACCGAGCCGGCGCAGTTCCTCGCCCTCCTGCAGGAGAAGGGCGTCTAGCGATTCGCCCGGCGCCCGTCGGCGGCGGCGACCGCGCTCAGAACGATAGACCCACGCCGGGGAGGAACAACTGCCGCGCGCCCGCCAGGGGTGACGTCAACTGGGCGAACCGCACCCCGATCGACGGCGCGAACCGGTTGGTCGAGCGCGATACCCACTCGACGCCAAGCATGATCGCGCCCGTGGAGCGGCGCTCGAAGCCCTCGCCGCCGGACGCCCGCACCACACCCCCGCCAACCAGCACGCGAACGGGGCTCATGGCCCCGGCCGCATAACCGGAGAGCATCAGACCGGACAGTGCGCTCGGCGTGGTGCGGGTCACGCACGGCGATCCCTGGATGCAACCGGGCACCGCTGAGGCGGCTCCGCTGGGAACCACCGTGAACACGGAGGCCTCCGCTCCCGCGTTGGGCGTGATTCTACGACTGATGCTCAGCCGCGCGACCGCGGCGCCGAAGCTGCCGCCAAAGCCGCTGAACGTGATGAATGACGGGCTCACGCTGAACTCGATGCGTGTTCGCTGTTCCTGCGCGGCTCCAGTGGACGCCGACATCGCGACCAGGGCAAGTGTTCGGCTGATCAGGCGACGGCTGGGCATGGTTGACTCCTGTTCTCGGGTGCAGACGCGTAATCCTGACGCTTGGCCCTCGACGCCTGGCCCTCGACGCCCTGCACCCTGCGCTCTACGCGCTGCAACACTCTCGTGTTCGACACCGCCGCGGCGCAACCAGCTGACCTGCGGTCAACTGGACGGCATTCTTCACAGCGAACGCGCCACGTCCTCGAGCAGGTCGAGCGCGTCCTGCATGCCGGCTTCCATGCCCGACTGGATGATCATGTCGCGCACCTCGCGCGAATACGTCTCCGTGTGCATGGTGACGAGCGTCCTGCCTCCGCCAAGGTCGATGAACGTGACGGTGTTGAGCGTGCCCTCGTCGTCCTCGCTCTGCTGGACGGCCTCATACATCTCGGTGTACACGAGGCGCTCGTCAGGCACGATCGCCCGGTACCAGCCGCGAAACGCGACTTCCTGGCCCCGGTTGGTGACCGAGACCCAGCGCCACCTGCCCCCGACCCGCAAGTCGATGTCTGCCTGTATTACGGTTCCGCGATTCGCATGCCACCACCGCTTCACCAGCTCCGGTGTCGTCCATGCCTTCCAGACCAGGTGACGAGGCGCGTCGAACTCGCGCGCGATGAGGATCTCCGTGTCCGATGGCAGCGTGAGGACCGCCGAGCCCTTACCTGACCTGGTCACCATGGTCCCGTTCCCCCCGTTTGAGTTCGTCCAGGACGTCGTCGAGCGCGTCCAATCGTTCGTTCCAGAGCCGCTCGTATCGCTGCGCCCAGTCGTATATCGGCTTGAGGGTCCGGCCATTCAGCCGGTAGAGCCGCTGTCGTCCGTGTTCGCGGGCGTCGACCAGGCCCACCTCCCGCAGCACCCGGAGGTGCTTTGAGACCTGGGGCTGGCTGATCCCGAGCGCCTCCACGAGGTCATTCACCGGGCGCTCGCCTCGTGAGAGGAGGTCCACGATCTCCCGCCGCCGAGGTTCGGCAACCGCGTTGAAGGCATCAGCTGTGGTCGCCGCCCTGGCCATGTGCTAACATATAACCATATTGGCATATGTCAAGGCCGTCGACTCAACGGGTCGACTCCCCGCTACGAAGAAGCCCGCCCGGCACCTCGCCGAGCGGGCTCCCTTCGTCCTGGATCGACTCTAGCGCTGGACGAGGATCAGGTACTTCGACGGGGCCCAGAACCTCTCGGGATCCGTCACGTTCAGCTGCCCCTTCACCATGGGCTCCTTCACCTGGGAGTCGGTGAACTCCAGGTTCTGGCGCGAGACCAGGCGGTACTCCTTGTCCGGCCTCGGAAGCTGGATCGTTCGGTCCTGCGATTTCGAGAGGACCACGAAGTCCGTGGGATCGAGCGCCCGCGCCGGGACGATCGTCTTCCCGCGGCCGAACGCGAGGAGCGTGCCGCCCTCGCGGCGGATGATGCCCTTCTCCGTCAGTTCCTTCTCGGTCCCGATGGCGATGAAGACCGAGTCCTCGTGCGCCGCCATCGCGACGTTCCGGGCGGTGAGCGCCACGTTCTCGCGGCCGAGGCTGTCCACCTGCAGGCCCAGGAAGGCGATCTCCTTCACCTGCTGCTCCACCGTGGCGCGGAGCTGGGTGATCGACTGCTCGTACTCGGCGATCTGCTCCGCCTGCTGTGCGTTGAGCATCGAGCGGGAGACGCTGTCGGCCCGCATCCGGCGGATCCGCGCGTCACTGGCGTTCAGCCGTTCGAGCACGACCTGCACCTTCTGCTGCACGACGCGCAGCTCGTCGGACGCGTTCTGGATACCCGACTCCGGCCGGCGGTCGTCCTTCACTTCGATGCGGGCCCGGGAGAGGTCCGCGTTGATCTCGGAGACGAGCCGGGCGCTGGTGGCGGCGTCGCCGATGAGCTGGCTCTGGAGCTGGAGCTGGCGGTCCTTCACGGCCAGCAGGCTGTCCTTGAGGATGATCAGCGAGTCCTTCGCGCTCTTGGTGCGCGCGACGGCAAGGCCGGTATCGGCTCCCGCGTATTGGGGCGGCGGTTCGTTGCAGGCGGCGGCCAGGACCAGCGCGCCCGCAAGCAGCGTGTACTTCGACATGATGGGTCTCTCCTGTATTGAGCAGCTCGCGTCGGAATCCGGCGGTGCGATTCACCGCGACAGCGTGCGGAAGTCCGTCGTGAGCGGTGGGGTGTTACACGCACCGAATCGTAGCGATCCGGGCACCCTAACGCGAAGAGCGCAGGACACGGGACCCTTGTGATCCACGACACATCGACGTTACCCTTTCGTCGCCCGGTGCGTCCGCCAGCCCGCTGCGTCACCGAACCCCGAACCCCGTACCTGTCGCCTCCCCTTGCATCTCTCCGACGACGAACTGAAGGCCGTGCTCGCGCGCGCCGAGGAGATCCAGGCCACGTCCCCGTCACCCGGCGCGGTGCAGGCGGAGCTGGAGACGATCGTGCGGGCCGGGGAAGCCGTCGGTCTCACCCGGGCCGCGCTGGAACGCGCCTTCCTGGAGCGCACCGGCGTCTCCCTCCTCGCGCCCACGCCGGGCATGCTGGTCTTCGCCGAGTCGGCCGACCGGCGCTGCTACGTCGCGGAGGTCGTCGACGTGCAGGACGAGACCGTCCGCGTGCGCTTCCTGCGCGGCAGCGAACACGTCGTCACCCGGGACCGGCTGCGGCCGTGCACGTTTCTGCCCGGAGAGCGCGTCTATGTGGACTGGCCGTGGTGGGGCCCGTGGAACTGCAGCGTGATTTCGTACGACGCCGCCCGCGGCTGGGTGAAGGTGAGCGACAACTGGGGTTCCACGAAGTCGTTCCGCATCTCCGAGGTCTGGATCAGTCCCCATCAGCCCGGCGGAGGAGTCTCCTCGGGCAAGGCGCGCCTCCGGGGCGCGTGGATCGGAGGCGCGGCCGCCGGCGCGGTGATCGGATCGCTCCTCACGATGCTCCTGCTGCGCTGAACCGCCGGCGGCTGGCCGCGGCCCGCCGGTTGGCGTAGGTTCTCCCCCGTCCCCCATCGGAGCGGAGCCATGCCAGGTCGGACGCACCGCCTCATCCGGGCCGCGCTGCTTGCCGTCCCCGCCGTGCTGTCGGCGCAGGGTGCGGGCACGGCCGACACCACGAAGCCGCGGAAGGACTCACCCGAAGCGCTGCAGGCCGCGGCGAGGTTCTACGCCGCGCTCGAGCCGGTCGCCTTCACGCTCCGCGCCAACGTCCGGCAGCTCCGCGCCGACACGATGGACGACCCGCCCGCCCGCGCCGCGGTGGTCTCCATCCGTCAGGCCGGCGGCCAGTCGATCGAGGTCCCGATCACCGTCAGGACCCACGGGCGCTGGCGCCTGACGCACTGCGAGTACCCGCCGCTCTCGCTGAACTTCCCGTTCGGCGCGCTGCGCGGGACGCCCCTCGAAGGTCTGGACAAGGCCCGCCTGACGAGTTTCTGCCGCAACCACGAGGGGTACGAGCAGTACGTCGTGCAGGAGCTCCAGCTGTACCGCATTTACCACCTGTTGACGCCGTACAGCCAGCGGTCGCGCCTGCTCCGGGTGACGTACGTCGACAGCGCCTCCGGCCGGACCATCGCCACGCGCGACGCCTTCTTCATCGAGGACCGGGATGCGCTGGCGGCCCGGCTCGACGCCGTCCAGATGAAGGCGCAGGGCGCCGTGCCGTCCGATCTCGACCCCTATCACAGCGCCCTCATGGGCGTCTTCCAGTACTTCATCGGCAACACCGACTTCCACATCTCGGCGCTGCACAACGTGCTGCTGATGGGCACGGCCGCCGGCCCGATCGTCCCGATCGCGTTCGACTTCGACTATGCCGGCGCCGTCAACACGGTGTACGCCGTTCCCCAGCCCGCCTTCCGGATTCCGAACGTGCGAACCAGGCTCTTCCGCGGCTACTGCGCGCCCGAGGCCGAGTTCCGGAAGGTGTTCGAGCTGTTCAACGCCAAACGCCAGGCGATCTACGCGCTCTACGACGATCCGGTCGGCAAGCGGCTGCGCTGGGATGTCATCAACGACACGCGCAAGTACTTCGACGAGTTCTACCGCGTGATCAACGACCCCGTGCTGGCCAGGGCGGAGATCCTGGATCGGTGCCTGAGGAGAGGCTGAGGGGCGGGGGAATGGGAAAGGAGGAATCGGCGCACCCTCCCCAGGCCCTATTCCCTGTTCCCTTCCTGTTCCACTCGTCTCAGTTCCCCACCGACCACGACGTGCACCCGCCAGCCTAACAGCGCCGCCACGGCGGCCAGGCCGGCCACCAGCCCCCACCAGATCCCCGGCGCCGCGAACCCGCGCTCGAACGCCAGCCAGGCGCCCAGCGGGAGGCCG
>JABWBJ010000164.1 GCA_013360595.1 Gemmatimonadaceae bacterium
CCTCTGCGACCGCGTGGCTGAGACGCTTCCGGAGCGCCTTGTGGCCGCGCTGGCGGCGATGGAGCCGGCGGCCCGGGCGTCGCTCGCGGACGCCATGGAAGCCTGGGTCGCACGGGCCGGGCTGGGGGATGTGCCGCCGAGCATGTTCGGCGAGGGACCGGAACGATCAGGAGGCGGTGCGCGGATTCCCTGACCGGTGGGTCGATGCTCACGCGGCACCGAACGCGAGAAGCCCCGCCGGACCGGCGGGGCTTCGCCATGCATGACGACTCAACGGCTGGGACTCAGGGCGCGGGATGCGCCTTCTTCACCTTGTTCTTCCCGCCGGGCGATGCCGGATCATAGGGCGTGTCGAACCCGCTGACCTGGTTCTTGGTGAGCGAATTCGAGGGTGACGGATAGCTGGCGCCCCAGTCGCCGATACCGTAGTCATAGCCGAACGCGTTGCAGTCGGCGCCAACGTCGGAGACGAAGTTCTTCGCGATCGTGGCTCCGTCGCTGAACGCGTAGATGCCGACATCCGAATTGCCGGCGATCCGGTTGGACAGGACGCTCATGCCCTGCCCGCTCGCGAACAGGAGGACGGCGGTCGCTGCCCAGTCGGAGGGCTGGCACCAGCTGTTCCCGGCGATCCTGTTGAGGGAGAGGTTGCCGCTCGCTCCAAACCCGAACTGCACGGAGTTCGCCGCGAGGGCGGCCTGCGTGGCGCTGGCGCCGACGTCGTTGTGGTGGACGTCGCAGATCGCATCGCCATTGCAGACGATGCCCGTCTTCTGGTAGGCGTCGATGGTGTTGTGCGCGATCTCCACGACCGCCGTGGGGGCCCCGTCGAAGTTGCGGACCTCCACCGCGTTGCCCTCCTGGCACCCGCTCCCGGCCTGGTGGACTCCGATGACCGAGGAGTGCATGATGGACCCGGATGCGCCGTCGAACAGGATGCCCCGGAGCCTGGCGTCGCCGACCTTGCAGCTCACGGCCAGCCCCAGTGCGCGGACGTCAACGAAGACGACGTGGGCGATCATCCCCGCATTCCGCAGCACGGCGCCCTGGAATGGGGACCCGACGCCCGGATCCACAGCCGTGATCGTGTGATGTCCGCCGTCGAGCGTGAAGCCATCGGGGATCATGATGGTCGTCGATGTGCTGCAGTCCGCATCGAGCCGCATCGTCGTGCCCACGGTCGTGAAGGTGCACGGCGCCGGTGAGAACGCGAGCCACGGTTCGAATCCCGGGGTCGGAGCGGTGGCGTCCTGAAAGCAGGCAGCGGCCATCGCCACCAGAACGAACGGAACGGCTGAACGACGCATGTGAACTCCTCCTCGATGATGGCGGGCGCAGGCCGAGGTATCGGCCGGCCGCTCCCGATCGGTGATGACCGCGTGCCCAGGTCAATCCTGGGGTCCTCGCGTCTGTAGAGCGTCTCGACCGGCTCCTGCACCGGGACGGCGCGGGACGAGGGACGCCCCGACCGGACACCCCTGCCCGGTGGATCGGGGCCTTGCGCGGGGGGCCGGTTCTCGCCACCGTATCAGGCGGCGGTGATCCACGCCCAACCTCGGCGATCCTTCCCCAGCAAGGATCCAGTGTGAGGCAAAGGGGGGCAGACCCTCGGATTCGCATCGACGTGCCCTTTGCGCCGCTGCGCCGCGAGTTGCTGGGGAGTTCGCGGCTGCAGCCAACCGCAGAGGATGACACCGATGACGACCCAGAAGGACTTCAAGCGGCTCGTTCGCGGCCGCATGCGGAAGACGGGCGAGTCGTACACCGCCGCGCGGGCCAGGCTGATGAGCGCAGCGCGTGGGGCGCCGCGCGCGGCGGCAACGCCCTCGACGATCGAGCCGAACCCGTCCGCGAATGGCGAGGCCACCGCTCCAACGGCGGCGGCGGCCAACTTCGAGAAGCTCGCCGGGATGAGCGACGCCAGGCTCAAGGAGAAGACCGGCTGCACCTGGGACAAGTGGGTCTGGGCGCTCGACCGCGTGGGCGCCAGCGCCTGGCCGCACAAGGAGATCGCGCAGTACGTCCACGAGAAGTACAAGGTCCCGGGCTGGTGGTCCCAGACCGTCACCGTGGGGTATGAGCGCATCAAGGGGCTCCGGGAGATCGGTCAGCGGCGCTCCGGCGTCTGGGAGGCCTCGAAGAGCCGGATGCTCGCCGCGCCGCTGAGCACCACGTTCAAGGCCTTCAAGCAGCCGAAGCTGCGGGCGGCCTGGCTCTCCGGCGTGAAGCCGGTCGAGCGAAGCGCCGTGCCGAACAGGTCGATCCGGTTCACCTGGGAGGATGGCAGTTCCGTCCAGGTGTACTTCGTGTCAAAGGGGCGGTCGAAAACCCAGGTGGCGGTCCAGCACACGAAGCTCCCGGACCGTGCGGACGCGGACCGCCTGAAGGCCTTCTGGACGGAGCGGCTCGGCGCCCTCGCCGAGCGTGTCGAGAAGGCGTCGTAAACAGGGACCAGACCCGGAAGTGCATTCCGGTGCACCACCATGCACAGACGTGTACACGGGTGCACAGAGATGCACAGCGGTGCACAGGGATGCACATCGATGTACAGGCCGGAGCACGGGGAGACGATGCGCTCTCCCCGTGCTCTGAGCGTGCCGCCGCGGCGCGGCCCGGGGGCGCACGAGGTGCCGCCCGTGCTCCCGCGCGGCCCTCGCTCCGTCCTTCGTCAGATCACGCCAGAAGTCCCGCGATGCCGGCAACGACCGCGGCAGCGAGGTAGCCAAGCACCAGCCTCGGGTGCCTGAGCACGCACCTCGTGCGCCGCAGGCCGCCGCGCACGGCGCCCCAGTACATCCAGAAGCCGAGTCCGCCCATCGCGATCACCATGACCGGCGGCGACAGCAACCAGGCAAGCAGGGCGACGGTCGTCATGACGCAGTAACGGAGCGGGTCGAGGCTCGGCCTCTGCGAAGCGGGCTGCTGGTAAACGATGTCGGGACCGGTCATGGCGGTGTCAGGTTCAGTGCGGAACCCTGGCGGCGCCGCTGGAGAGCCGGTGCCGCGAGAGAGCGGGCCAGGTCTGGATGGCGCAGAACGGCACGCACTGGTCATGTCCGTCGGCGCGCGCCCCGACGTGGACACAGCACTGCACGAGGCGCTCCTCGAGCATCGTCGAGATGTCCATGAACGGCTTCACGGTGATGCGCTTGATGCGCTCGGACACGAGCTTCCGGAACGCCCCGTAGTTGCCCGTCACGGCCTCGCGCGCGACCCGGAGCAGGCTGCTGAGCCCCAGGTCGCACGCCTCGCAGACGTTTCGGAAGAGGTGCGCCATGGTGGGGTGCGTGAGCGAGCTCTGTTCGCTCAGCATGCCGAGCAGCGACTCCTTCACCAGGTGGCGGAGCTGCGCCGTCACCTGGGCGTCGGTGATGCGATTGGCGACGAGGCCGAGGTGCGCCTTCACGGTCTCGGGGCCCAGGATGCCCAGCAGGGACTTCCACTGGCCGTCGTCGGTGCGGAGCAGGTACCCGATGCTGCAGCAGTGCGGGTGCGAGCAGGGGAGGGCGGTGAGGTCGCGCCAGGTGACCAGGCCGCCGGTCTGGGGCCCGAGACGCGCCAGTACGCCGGTGTGGGTGAGCCGGTCGAGCGGATCGATCGGCGCCGAGCGTCCGGAGCCGAACTGCGGCTGGATGGACAGGCCGCCGACGAATGGCGTGTCGAGGGCCAGCCGGAGCACGTCACCGATCTCGTCGTCGTTCACCCCGAGCGCGGCGGTCATCGTGAGCGTGGTGAAGACGCCGCCCTCGCTCAGCCGCCGGACGGCATCGGCCTTGATGCGGCGCAGGTCGGCGCCGCGGTGGGCCTGGTGCGTCGAGAGGCGCAGGCCGTCGAACTGGAGGTACGCCTCGATGCGCGTACTGTTGGCGGCGAGGTAGTCCATGAGGACGTCGTTCTTCGCCACCTGGATGCCGTTCGTGTTGATGAGGATCCGCTGGATGTTCCGCTCCAGCAGGGCGTCGAGGAGCCTCAGGAGGCCGGGATGGAGCGTGGGCTCGCCGCCGCTGAGCATGAGGACATCGAGCCGGCCGTTCTCGCGCTCGAGCCGGGCGTCGACGTTGGCAAGCACGTCGTCGATCGGCACCATGCCGGGGAGGTGCGGCGATGAATCGGTGAAACAGGTCGGGCAGGTGAGGTTGCAGGTGGCGATGATGTCCTCGAGCAGGATGCAGGTGTGCTGGGTCTGCATCTCGCCGAGCCCGCGCAGGTAGGCGGCGGGAATGGGGTCGAAGTTGCCGGGCCGGTCCGGGGCGTGGCGCCGGGTCGGGGCCGTCCACTGTTCCAGCCACTGGAGGATCTCGGGCGATTCGTCATAGAGTGTTTCGATCCGGCCGTGCCGCGGGCATCCGCGCACGAGCCAGACGCGATCGTCGCGCTCGGCGAGGTAGCCGGCCAGGCGCGGCACGTCGTGCAAGGGGCGCTCGGGGTCGTCGCGGTAGCAGTCCGGGCAGAACGCCGAGACATAGCGCATGATCCGGTCCCCGCGCAGCGGCATGCCGGTGGCGGACCGTGGACTCGTCAGGCTTGCGGTTTGGCGGCTGGCCGTCACGAGGCGTGGAGAAAGGGACGAGGAGCGGTGCCGGAAGCTGGCGATGCCACGGCCGGCCGCAAGGCACTGGAAGATCGCGTTCCTCCGCACAGATTCCGCGAGATGTCGAGCAGCCGCTGGCGGCGTTGGCGACCTGGCGTGGAACCGGCGGACCGGCCCCGTCGATGCATCCGCTGATCCGCATCGGCGCGCTGTCGGTGCCTTCCCACGGCGTCTTCGTGGGGGCCGGGGTGATCGTGGCGCTCTGGTCCGCCTGGCGCCTCGCCCGGCGCGAGGGCCGCGTCAGCCACGAACTGGTCTGGATCGTGGCGGCCGGCATGGTGGGCGCGGCCTTTCTGGCGCGTTTCGGCCTGTCGATTCGTTATGCACTGCTGCCGGGAGAGGCCACCTGGCAGGGGCTGCTCGAGTACGGCGGGCGTTCCCTCCTGGGCGGACTGGCCGGCGCCTGGCTGGGCGTCGTCGGCATGAAGCGGCTGATCGGCTACCGGCGGGACACGGGCGACCTGCTCATTCCCGGCGTGGCCCTCGGCATCGCCATCGGCCGGATCGGGTGCTTCCTGGCCGAGCGCCCGGGCACGGCGACCACGCTCCCGTGGGGCGTCCGGGTTCCCGCGGATGCGGCGGCTCGGCTCCCGGACTGCCCGCCCTGCCTGACGGGGGAGCCGATGCACCCGTCGTTCCTCTATGAGAGCCTGTTCGTGGGACTGCTGGCGTGGTGGTTGTACCGGCAGTCGGCGCGCCGCGTGCTCCCGGCGCCCTGGATGCGGGAGGGGGACCTGTTCCGGACGTTCCTGCTGGCGTACGCGGTCTTCCGGTTCCTGGTGGAGTTCGTGCGCGGGAATCCGGCGATGGCGGCGGGACTCACGGGATCCCAGCTCGTGGTCCTCCCGGCGGCGCTGGTCCTGGGCTGGCACTTTCTGCGCCGGCGCCGGGCAGCGGCTGCCGGCGCGCCGGCCGCCTGACGAGGGGTCAGTAGGCCGAGGCGCAGGCCAGAACAGCCAGCAGCGTGGCGGTGGCGGCGACGATCGCCAGCACGCCGACCGTCGTGTAGAGGGTCTTCCAGCCGTCCGTTGCGAGGTAGGAGACCTCGACGACCTGGCTGGTCGCGATCGCGACGCGCTCGGCGGCGGGATTCCGGGGCGGCTGCGAGAGGCCGACGATGCTGTCGCCGACCAGTCGCGCCTCGTAGACGTGAATGGTCTCCCGGGCGCGGGTGTAGACGCGAATCTCCGGGAGTGTACGGCCGTCGAGCGGGGCCGGGAGCGGCCGCGACTCGGCGCGCCACGACAGGCAGGCGCTGGTCAGCGTGAGCAGAACGGTCGCCCCCGCGGCCAGCCGGCGATCGCGCAGGCCG
>JABWBJ010000165.1 GCA_013360595.1 Gemmatimonadaceae bacterium
GCGCTCGAGTCCGATGACGGCGGGCATGCTCCGCAGGGTGACGCCCTCGCGCTCCAGCACGGCATGGCCGCTGTCGACATGGATGGCCAGGTTGAGCTGGCGGTCGCCTCGCGCCTGCCGGCGGATCAGCTCGGCTTCGACCCGGAGGCGGTGCCGTTCGGCGCCGACGACGAGGTCGGCCCGCGCTCGCTGCTGCGCGGTCATGTCCGTCCGGAGGCGCGCGGTCTCCCCTTCGTAGCGCCGGAATCGCGACAGGAGCGCGAGGTCGGCGACGAGGCTGAGGACAACCGCGGCGGTGATGAGTCTCATGCGCGGCCTCCGCGAGGAATTCGCCGGTCTGACGGTCGTTACCTCTGGCGCGGCCCGGGCGCAAGCAGTAGAAACGAGCACGCCATCCGACATTCTCCCGACCAGCCGCTCCCTCGTTCGCATCGAGGACCGCCATGCGCACCCGGACCCGAATCCTTCTCGGTTTTCTCACCCTGACCGTCCTGTGGCCGTCCGCGGGCCGGAGCCAGGCGCCGCGGCGTCCCTTCGGCACGCTGCGGGAGCAGGCGGAGCTCCAGCAGTCCTGGCTGGAGAAGCGGCTCAGGACCATCCTGCCGGGCCTGATGCGCAAGCACGGGATCGACATGTGGGTGATCCCGATGCGGGAGTACAACGAGGATCCCGTGTTCACGTCGCTGGTGTCACCGACGACGTTCGCGGCGCGCCGCCGGACGGTTTACGTCTTCTTCGACAAGTGCGCCGCCGGCGGTCGCACCGATCCCGGTGACGGATCCTGCGTCGAGCGCATCGCCCTCGGCGGCACGTCGCAGGGCGGGCTGTACGAGGCCGTGCGGTCGACGCGCGCGGTCGAGGCCGCCGTTGGCGGGCGGCAGGCGGAGCTGTGGGGGGACGCCCAGTGGCAGGTGCTCAAGGACGTGATCGAGCAGCGCAAGCCGCAGGTCATCGGCATCAACGTCTCCCGCGTGTTTGCCTTCACGGACGGGCTCACGGCCGGCGAACTCGAGGGGATGAGCGAGGCGTTGGGCCCGGCCTGGACCGCGAAGTTCAAGCGCGCCGAAGGACTCCCGCTCGAGTTCATTGCCTCACGGCTCCCCGAGGAGGAGGAGTTCTACCGCCGGCTGCAGTCGCTGGTGTGGGAGCTCATCGGGCGAATGTACTCGTCGGAGGTCATCACGCCGGGCGTGACGCGGACGAGCGACCTCGTCTGGTGGTGGCGCCAGCAGGTGAACGACCTGGGGCTCGGCACCTGGTTCCAGCCGTCGGTGGACGTCCAGCGGCAGGGCGTGAGCGCGGAGCAGCTGGGGGCCGACCCGATCATCCAGAAGGGCGACGTGCTGCACTGCGACGTGGGGATCACGGCGCTCCGCCTGAACACGGACACGCAGCATATGGCGTACGTGCTGCGTGACGGGGAAACGGATGCCCCGCCGGGGCTCAAGCTGGCCCTGCGGAACGCGAACCGGCTGCAGGACCTCCTCTTCGAGGAGACGCGGGTCGGGCGCACCGGGAACGAGATCCTCGCGGCGGTGCTGGCCCGGATGAAGGCGGAAGGGCTGAACGGGACGATGTACTCGCATCCGATCGGGATGCACGGGCACGGGGCGGGCCCGCTGATCGGACTGTGGGACTACCAGGAGGGGGTGCCGGGGCGCGGCGATGCGAAGGTGATCCCGGGCATGTGGTACTCGTCGGAGCTGCAGGTGACGACCCCGGTGCCGGAGTGGAACAACCAGCCGGTGCGGGTGGCGCAGGAGGAGGACTTCATCATCGACGCCCGGGGGCAGCTGCGGTGGGCCATCCGGCGTCAGGCGGCGTGGCATCTCGTGATGCAGTGACTGTGATGAGTGACTCCTGATTAGATTCCCTGGCCATGCCCCGCAAGAAGCTCATCGTCGTTGGCGACCGGGTGCTCGTGAAACCCGAGGAGGGGGAGGAGCGGTCGAAGGTCGGCCTGTACCTGCCCCCGACGGCGATGGACAGCCAGGCGGTGCAGGGCGGGAAGATCGTCGCCACGGGCCCCGGGCTCCCGATGCCGGATCCGTCCGAAATGAGCGACGAGCCCTGGCGCACCGGGCCGCGCGAGCACCGGTTCGTGCCCATGCAGGCGCGGGTCGGCGACTACGCGCTCTTCTTCCGCAAGGCGGCGGTCGAGATCACGTTCGAGGGCGAGAGTTACCTGGTCATCCCGCAGGGCGCGATCCTGGCGCTGATGCGGGGCGATGAACCCGACGAGACCGATGAGTTCTGAACGACGTTCGCTGAACATCACGCATGCCGGTGCACCGGCGCAGGCCCGGACGATGTACGACGAGCGCCTGCTCGTCCCCATGCGCGCGGACCTGACGGAAGTCGGCTTCAGGGAACTGCGCACGGCCGCCGAGGTCGACGAGGCGCTGCGGAACTCGCCGGGGACGGCACTGGTGCTCGTGAACTCCGTCTGCGGCTGTTCGGCCAGGATGGCCCGTCCGGCGGCGCGCATCGCGATCCGGCACCCGCGGCGTCCGGATCATCTGTTCACGGTCTTTGCCGGCCAGGACGCCGAGGCCACGGAGCGCGCCCGCAGCTACTTCACCGGGTATCCCCCCTCGTCGCCGTCGTTCGCGATCCTCAGGGACGGCCAGCTGGTATGGATGATGGAGCGCCGGCAGATCGAAGGTCGCCCCGCCGAGGACGTCGCGGCCGACCTCGTGGCGGCCTTTGAGGGAGTTGGGAGTTGAGAGTTGGGAGTTGAGAGTCCTCCAACTCACAACTCACAACTCTCAACTCCCAACTCCCTCATCCATGCCCGCTCATGCCTTCCTCGACGCCCGCGGCGCCCACCTTGTCGAGGAAGATCTGGTGCAGCGACGGCTGGATGAGCTCGAACCGGTTGACCCGGGCGTCGGCCGCCAGCAGGCGGCGCAGCAGCTCCTGCGGATCGCCCCCCTCGGCGAGCTCCACCTCCAGGTAACGGTGCGAGTCGTTCACGCGCCTGACGAGCGACGGATCCTGGAAGATCGCGGCCGCGCCGTGTCCGTTCTCCAGCGACAGCGCCACGTGCCGGCCGCCATGCCGCGCCTTCACCTCGCCTATCGGCCCGTCGAGCACCACCTCGCCCCGCGCGATGATGCAGACGGCGTCGCACAGGCGTTCGGCATTGTCCATCAGGTGCGTGCTGAAGATGACCGTCCTGCCCGCCCGCCGCAGATCGACGACCGTGTCCTTCATGGCCTGGGCATTGATCGGATCGAGCCCGCTGAACGGTTCGTCGAGCACGATCAGATCGGGGTCGTGGAGCAGGGTGCCGATGAACTGCACCTTCTGCTGCATGCCCCGCGACAGGTCATCGACCTTGGCGGTGCCCCAGTCCTTCTCGGCGCTTCGCAGGGCCAGCCGCTCCATCCAGTAGTCGATGCGCGTATCGGCCACCTTGCGGGAGACGCCCTTGAGTTCCGCCAGGAACCGCAGCAGGCGCCGGACCTGCATCTTGCGGTAGAGGCCGCGCTCCTCGGGGAGGTAACCGATCCGGTCCGTCACGCCGGCTGCCCGACTCGGCAGGCCGAACACCGTGATCTCACCCTCGTCGGGCGCGATGATGTTGAGCAGCATCCGGATGGTGGTGGTCTTGCCGGCGCCGTTGGGGCCGAGCAGGCCGTAGACCACGCCCCGGGGGACACGCAGCGTGACGCCCCGCACCGCCGTGTGCCCGGCGAACCGCTTCACGACCTGCTTGATGTCGACGACGGGCTCGCTCATGCGGGGAGGGTCGGGCGGTTGCGCGAGGGGGAAATATACCGGAGCGAGGGTTCAGGGTTCGGGGTTCAGGGTACAGCGTTCGAGGTTCCGGGGGCGAGGGTTCAGGGTTCGGGGTTCAGGGTGCAGCGTTCGAGGTTCAGGGGGCGAGGGTTCAGGGTTCGGGGTTCAGGGTTCGGGGTACAGCGTTCGAGGTCCGGGTAGGGTTGAGGGAGAGGCTGGGGCCGTCTTGCGGTCCGCATGGCGTGGAACCACCCTCACGAGTCCATGTCTCGCGCTGAACCGATCGCTCCGACCGCCCCCGCCTGGCGTCTCCGGCATGGTGCCCTGACCGTGCTCGCCGGCGGAGCAGGGTCGGTGTTGCTCCTGTTCCTGGCCGCGCCGGTCGCGGAACTCATCTTCACCGGAGGCGCCGGCGGCCTGGCCCGGCTCGGACGTGACGCCGAACTGCGGCAATCGCTCACGCTGACCGCCCTGACCGCGACGATCGCCACGGTCATCGGCGTGACCTGCGGAACCCCGATCGCCTACCTCCTCTCGCGTTCCGCGTTCCGCGGCCGCGCGGTGGTCTCGGCGCTCCTCGACCTCCCGCTCCTGATTCCGCACCCGGTGGCCGGCATCGCCCTCCTGCTGGCCTTCGGGCGCGACACCGCGGTGGGATCGGCGCTGCTGTCGGTCGGACTCCGGGTGGTGGGGTCGCCGGTCGGGATCGTGAGCGCGATGCTCTTTGTGTCGGTGCCGCTGTACATCAGCGGGGCCCGGGAGGCCTTCGCGCGCGTCGATCCGCGCTACGAGGCCGTGGCGCGGACGCTGGGCGACGATGCCTGGCGCGCCTTCCGGCGGGTGACCCTGCCGCTGGCCCGGCGCGGGATGATCGCGTCGTCGGTCGTGATGTGGGCGCGCGCCGTCAGTGAGTTCGGCGCCATCGTCATCCTGACGTACAATCCGAAGGTGGTGAGCGTACTGAGCTACGACCGTTTCGTCACGTACAATCTGGCCGAAGCGCTACCGGTAGCGGCGGTGATGGCGATCCTCGCGCTCCTGCCGCTGACGGTCCTTCGCGCGCTGCGCCACGAGCGCGGCGGCACCGCCCTCCTGTGATCGGCGTCCACGGGCTCGCGGCCCGCCTCGGCGACTTCGATTTGCGCGACGTGACGTTCGAGGTGTCCGCGGGCGGCTATGGCGTGGTGATCGGCCCCGCCGGGTCGGGGAAGACGACCCTCCTCCACCTGCTGGCCGGGGTGATCCTCCCGGACCGCGGCCGGGTGGAGGTGCTGGGCACCGACCTCGCCTCCCTGCCGGAGGCCGGCCGCGATCGCTTCCGCGGCGCCTCCGTGGGGCTCGTCTTCCAGTCCCTCAACCTCTTCCCCCACCTCGACGCGGAGGAGAACCTGCTGGCCGCGCCGCTGCTCGCGGGGAGGAAGGCGCCCGGCGACGCGGAGAGGGCCCGCTCCCTCCTCGCCCGCGTCGGCCTCGAGGGGCGGGCCCGCCACCGGCCGGGGCAGATGTCCCTCGGCGAGCAGCAGCGGGTGGCCATCGCCCGGGCGCTCATGAACCGCCCGCCGCTGCTGCTCTGCGACGAGCCCACGGGAAGCCTCGACGGGCGCCGCAGGGACGAGGTGGTCGCCCTGCTCCGGGAGATGGCGGCGGAGAACGGCGCGACCCTGCTCGTGGTCACCCACGACGACGCGGTGGTGGCCGCCTTCCCGTCCCGCCTCGCGATCCGCGACCTCGCCGGGGGGGCGGCGTCGTGACCCTGGAACGGCTCGTCCTGCGCTCCCTCCGCCACCGCCTGCTGGCGACGGTCCTCTCCGCGCTCTCCATCGCGCTCGGCGTCGGCCTCGTGGTCGGCATCGACACGCTGCGCCGCGAGGCCCGGGCGAACTTCGAGGGGGCGGCGGGGACCTGGGACCTCGTGGTGGGGCCGAAGGGGAGCCCCATGGCGCTGACCCTCTCCAGCCTCTTCCACCTCGGCGAGGCGACGGACACGATGCCGGTCTCCGCCCTGGAGAGGCTCCGCGCCGACCCCCGGGTCGCGCTGGCGGTGCCCGTGGTGCTGGGGGACCGGTTCCACGAGTTCCGCGTGGTCGGGACCTCGGAGGACCTCTTCCGGGCCGAGGCGCGCCGCGGCGTGCCGATCCGCTGCGCCGAGGGCCTGG
>JABWBJ010000166.1 GCA_013360595.1 Gemmatimonadaceae bacterium
AGAACACCGCCGCGATCCACGCGCAGGTGCCCGTCGACGGCCCCGCGCTCGCTCGCGCCGAGGTCGCCCTCGAAGTACGCCGAGAGCAGCCGGTCCACGTGTTCGCAGGTCAGGTGCATGCTATCGCTCCAGTGCCTGGCGCAGGAGCATTCGGGCCCGGTGCAACTGCGCCTTGCTGCCTCCAGTGGTGATCGCCAGCTGTTCGGCGATCTCCTCGTGCTTGAACCCTTCGACGTCGTGCAGGACGAACACCCTTCGAGCGCCCGGCGGCAGCCTCCCGATCGCGGCCTCCAGATCCATGGCCAGGCCCGGTGATTCCGTCCGCGCCGGCACCCGCCACTCCACGGGTTCGTCGTCTCCCTCGCTGTCCTGCCCGCCGAACCGCTTCCGATCCCGCCCCTCGGTCTTCCGCACGTTCAGCACGACGTTCACGGCGAGCCGGTGAAGCCAGGTGCCGAACGAGCTGTCGCCACGGAAGAGCGAGAGCTTCTGCCACGCCCGGACGAAGACGTCCTGGGTCAGCTCCTCGGCTGCCGCGCGGTCGCCTGTCATGCGGACGCAGAGCGCGAAGATCCGGTTCACGTGGGCGCGATACAACCGCTCGAACGCCGGTCGGTCTCCCGCCGCGGCTCGAGCGACATCCTGAGCGATTCGCTCGTCCCGCAGCGAGTCGTCGTCGATGATCGGCACCGTCATGAATGGGTCGGTCTCAACGCTCGGTGAGTCAGATGGTTGAGCCGGCCCGAAGGTTTGAAGGGAGGGTTCAGGGTTCAGGGTTCAGGGTTCAGGGTTCAGGGTGCAGGGTTCGGGGCGCCTTGAACCGGTCCCCCCCAAGTCATACGACGTGCTGGCGTCCCGCCGTTTCATCCGCGGACTGGCAACCGCTCAGGGGGCTTGCCGCGGGGCCGGGTGCGCGGCAATAATAGCTACATAGTCGTCATTATCACGGAGCCACTCATGACCGAACGCAGGCCCTGGTATGCGTCGCCCGTCGCCGGCGGGATCGTTGGCGTGTTTGCCGGCGGACTCACCATCATGCTGCTGGAAGCTGCGGCGCACCAGTTCATCGGAACCGCGGACCCGGCGAACCCCTCCACGATCACGACGCCGATGTTCCTGTCGGTCGTGGTGGCGTGGATTGCGGGTTGCTTCATGGCCGGGACGGTCGCCACCGTCTGGTCACGGGCGCAGACCGTCCTGCCGGGGGTCGTGGCGGGGCTGGTCCTGCTGGCCGGCGCCGTCATGAACTTCGTCTCCTTTCCGCATCCGGCGTGGGTGATGGCGGCAGCCTTCCTGCTCATGCCGGCGGCGGCATGGCTGGCGGCCCGCAGCCGCCTCGTGCGGCGGGCGTGAGCATGACGCCACAGGGTCTGGGCGAACTGGAGCAACTGGTGCTGCTCGCGGTGCTGCGGCTCGGGGACACGGCATACGCCGTCTCCGTCCGGGAAGAGATCGAGCGGCGCGCGCAGCGCGCGATCTCGCGCGGGGCGGTGTACGTGACGCTCGACCGGATGGAACGGAAAGGGTATCTTCGCTCCCGCCGTGGTCCCCCCACCGCCGCACGCGGAGGGAAGGCCAAGCGGCTGTTCAGCGTGGCGGCTCCCGGGCTCAAGGCCCTGCGCGCCGCGCTCGATGGTACGCAGGCCATGCTCGACGGTCTGCCACCCGATCTTGCCTGGAGTCCGCGTCGTTGAGCCGATCCGCCACCCTCGCCGAACGCATCGCGGGGTTCGCGCTTCCGCGCGGCTGCCGTGAGGAGATCCTCGGCGACCTCCTGGAATCGGGGCGCGGCGCGGGCTGGCTGGTGCGGGAGTCGGTCCGGATTGGCGTCCGGTACCACGGCGAGTGCTACCGGGACGCGGATGACCGGTTGCGCATCGCGCTGCTGTTCGCCCTGGCGGCGGCGCTGGTGTGGATCATCCCCGAGGCCACGGCGCGCACGTTCGGCGGCACGAGCCTGTTCACCGATCCGGTCACGCTGGCGATCGTGGCGATGTGGCGGGCCGCGCACCTCACGTCAGCGGCGGCAGCGGGCCTCCTGTTGGGCCGGAGTGCGCTGGTTGCATCGCACGCGAGCCCGTCGCGCGCCCATGTGGCGCTTGGTCTCATCGGCCTCCTCTTCCTCCTCCACCCGGTTCGGACAGCGCTGGCCGCGTCCGCCGCGCTGATGCTGGCTGCCTGGATCGGGACCCTGGCGCGCCGGTCGGCAGAAGGTGGAGTCAGCCCGGACGACTCGCTCTCCGCCGGCTGATGGGCGAGGGGCATCGGAAGGCTCACGGCGAGGAGCAGGTCCGGCAGAGACGTCTCCTGTCCTTCTGCTCCTCTCTGTTTCGCCAGGGCATCACCGTGGGCGCCGCGGGAGTAGCATGCCAGTCCGCTATCAGGGACCCTCGCCGGTGAGGCGAGTCAGATAGGGCACCAGTCCGGCTGGCGACGGGAGCACGGCCGCTGCGCCCGCTGCGTACAGTTGCGTCGCCTCGAACGCGCCCCAGGCCACGCCCACCGCGTGAACGCCAGCCGCCCGAGCCGACTGCATGTCGTACGGGGAGTCGCCGATGAAGACCGCGTCGGCCGCCGGGTAGTCGAGCCGTTCGAGCGCCATGAACACCGGCTCGGGGTCCGGCTTGTGCTTCGTGGTGGAATCCGACGCGATGATGGTGCGCATGTAGGTCGCGAGGCCGGTGTGCACCAGGGCCCGCTCGGCCATGAACCCCACCTTGCTGGTGACGATGGCCATCGGGTGACCGGCTGCATGCAGCGTGGTCACGGCGTCCACGATGCCGGGGTACGCGTTCGTCAGGCGGTCGTGATGCTCCAGCTGGTATTCGCGGTACTTCGCGATCAGGAAGGGCAGGTCGTCGTCGTCCACGAGCCAGGGCCCGAAGGTCGTGGTGAGCGGGCGGCCGATGGTGTTCCGGATCTCGGTCTCGGAGGGGGACGGTCCCGGCCGGCTGGCGAAGGCGTTCATGGCCGCGGCGACGATCAGCTCGATGGAATCCACCAGCGTGCCATCGAGGTCGAACAGGATCGCCGGCGGGCGCCTGGCCGACGCCGATGCGGTGGCCTCAGTCTTCGCCACGTTCTCCAGTCCGGCGAAGTCCAGCGGCCGCATGCCACGAGCTCAGCTGGCCGAGGTGGTGCGCGAGGTGCCCGGTCATCAGGTAGGCGGCGAACTCGCCGGCCGTGGGAATGAAGGGTTGCGCCGGGACATATGGATTCGGGCGGGACAGCACCTCGTCAGGCGCCGACGGCGCCTCGGCGAACAGCCCGCGGTACACGTTCAGCATCGCGTCGCGGAGCTCGGCCATTGGCGGGTAGGTCGCGGGGTCGGGTGACGGGAAGGTCCCGGGGTTGAAGTGCGTCCGCCACTCCTTCGGACAGATCGTCGAGAGGCCGCAGATACGGCGTCCGAAGTCTCCGGTCACGGCCAGGTGTCCGACGAGCCAGCCGGCGGTCTTCAGGCCCGCCAGCGGTTCGAGCGCGAGGTGCGAGTCGTTCAGGTCCGCGAGCCATCTCCTGGATTGGCCGAGGATGAAGCGGCCCTGGGGGGCAAGGACGGACAGCTGGTTCATGGTGATTCGTGAGTCGTGAGTCGTGACTCGGCGGACTCAGACCATGCCGAGGCTCCACAGCAGGAAAACTACTGCGAAGGCGCTGACGCCATTCACCAGCGTGACGCCGCCGTACGCGAGGAGGGCCGACCGCAGGGGCATGCGCGAGAGCGACGTGCAGACCCAGAAGTAACTCGAGTTCACGTACTTGACGATGATCGAGCCGCTGGACCCGGCCAGCATCGTCGCCTCCGGGCTCAGGCCCAGCGCCGGCATCATCGGCGCCGAGATCGACGCCGCCGTGATCACCCCCACGGTCGCCGAGCCGGTGATCATGTTCCCGACGATCCCGATCACAAAGGGCAGAAAGAGCGGCGGCAGCCCCGTCGTGGCCATGCCCCGCGCAATCACGTCGACCGCAGGGGTTTCGCGCAGGATCTGGCTCAGCGAGCCGCCAAGGCCCGTCACCATGATCATCATCGCCGACGTGCGCAGCGCATTCTCCACCCACGTGCCGGTGCGCTCCGAGCGCTGATCCGTCGTGGCATTCCGGTACGCGAACAGCACACCCAGCCCGAGGGCGACCACCGGCCAGCCGAGGTACCGCATCGCGGCGTTCACGATGTGATCCTCGGGGAGCACAAGGGCGAACAGGCTCTGGCCGGCGATGAGGACGAGGGGGAGCAGCAACGGGGTGAACGCGCGCACGGGCGTGGGGACCGTGTGCCCGAGCCCGCGTTCGGCGAACGACTGGCCGACGAACTCCGGCGACGGCGGCGACTCCAGGCGGGGGCCGACCACGAGCGCGTAGAGCCAGCCCGCCAGCGAGGCAACCAGGCAGACGATGGACCCGAACAGGATCACCTTCCCCATGTCCGCCTGCACGAGCGCGACCGCGGCCAGGGGACCGGGCGTCGGCGGCACGATGGCGTGGGTCAGCATCAGGGCGCCGACCAACCCCGTCGCCATCACGCCCATGTTGAGGCCGGTGCGAATCGCGGCCGAGTGCACCAGCGGGTGCAGGATGACGAACCCGACGTCGGAGAAGATGGGGATGCCGACGAGGTAGCCGGTGAAGGTGAGCGCCAGGGGCATGCGCTTCTCCCCCACCCATCGGATCATCGTGAGGGTGATCCGTTCGATGGCACCCGTGTGCTTGAGCGCCTCCGCGAGCAGCGACCCGAGCACGATCACCACGGCGATGCTCTGGACCGTGCGGCCGAACCCCTGCTCGAACGCCGCGATGAATGCCTTGCGATCGATGCCCGGTGCCAGCGCGAGCAGAACGATCGGGACGAGCACCGCCAGGAACACGTGCCACTTGAAGCGCGTGATGGTGAGGAAGAGCAGGGCCACCACGCCGATGAGGCCGGCCAGGGCGATGAGGGCGTTATCGGTGATCATGCCCGGGGCCATGTTGAGCGTTGGGCGCAGAGCGCAGGGCGCAGAGGGGGAGAGCGGTCATCCGTCCCGGACAGCCCGCCGCATCAGGACGATGGGATGCTCGGCCACGCGGCCCGTGCCGTGGGCGATCTGCTGGCGGCAGGAAAGGCCGGTTGCCGCGACGATCGCGTCAGGCGCGCCGCGCACGGCGGGGAAGAGGCGCTGCTCGCCGATCGCCATCGAGAGGTTGTAGTGCCGTTGCTCGAACCCGAAGGAGCCGGCCATCCCGCAGCAGCCCGCGTCGAGCACGCCGACCCGGGCGCCGGGGATCCGCTCCAGCAGGCGAACGGTCGCCGCCACGGCGCCGGCGGCTTTCTGGTGGCAATGCGGGTGCAGCAGAACGGACCTCGTCGGCGCGGCACCGGGGGGGGCGAGTGCGAGCGCTCCTTCGTCGATCGCCTCGACGAGCAGGTCCTCGACGAGCCGCGCGCGCCCGGCGACGGCAGCGGCCCGCTCGTCGCCTCGCGCGAGCGCAACCAGTTCGTCGCGCAGGGTGAACACACACGATGGCTCCACGCCGACGATGGGCGTCCCCCACCGGGCGAACGGCGCCAGACGATCGAGCAGGGCCCGATGCCGCGCCCTCGCCTGGTCGAGGAGGCCCCTGGAAATCAGCGACCGGCCGCAGCAGACGTCATCGACGAGCTCCACCCGGAAGCCGGCCCGCTCGAGGAGTTCGATCGCCGCGCGACCGATGCCCGGTTCGGTGTAGCTGGTAAACGAATCGGCGAAGAACACGACATCGCCGCGCCGACCGTTCGGCGTGCCGGCGGGGCGTCGTCGAAACCAGGCGCCAAGCGATTCACGGGCGAACACGGGGAGTGGGCGCCGGCGGTCGATGCCTGTCAGGCGCTCCAGCGCCGCGCGGA
>JABWBJ010000167.1 GCA_013360595.1 Gemmatimonadaceae bacterium
CCCGAGCCGCTCGGCCTGCGCGCGAAGGGCCGCGGCGTCGGCGCCATCGCCGATGACGTCGAGGGCGGGCCGGCGCGTCATGCGCGCCAGGGCCTCCAGGAGGTGCGCCAGTCCCTTCTGCTCGTTCAGGCGGCCCACGAACAGGAGCCGGCTTTCATGGCGCCCGTGCCCGGGGGCGAAGAGGTCGGTGGCCACGGGCATCGGCGAAACCACCGGCTCGCATTTCGGTGCGATGGCTCGCACCTCTCTGGCCATCCACTCCGAGACGGTGGTGACGGCGCGGGAGCTGGCCAGGATGCGGCGCATGAGCGCGCGGGCGAGGCTGTTTCCTGCGGCGAGCCGGACGTCGGAGCCGTGCATCGTCGTGACGAGCGGGATCCCGCCCAGCCCCGACACCCACGATCCCACGAGGCCGCCCGGAAACCACCAGTGCGCGTGGACGACGGCCGGGTTGAACGCGCGCCGCACCCGGGCGCCGCTGGCGAACTCGGACCCGAGGAAGCCGAGCAGCGCGAACTTGGCGCTCAGCGACCGGTTGACCTCCTCGGCCATCTGGCCGGTGTAGGCCAGGCGCTGGTAGCGGCGTGGCGCGTAGCGGAAGCGGTGGACCGGAATCCCCTCCAGCACCTCGTCGGCCGGCAACGCCTCGCCGGCGGGCGCGACGACGCTCACGTCCACGCCTTCGCGCCGGAGCGCGACGGCCAGGTGGAGGAGAAACGCGCCCGGGGCGTCCCCGGGCGCCCGGGGATAGGAGTGCGTCAGAAAGAGGACGCGCATCCGGGCCTAACGATCCCGGCTGGCCATCTCGTCCATCTGGCGGCGCAGTTCGCGGAGCTGGGCCCGTTGCCCGGCGATCAGCTCGCCCAGGAGCCCTGCCACGAAGAGGAGGAGGCCGCCCAGCAGCGCGGTCTGGATGGCGACCCAGGCGGCGCGGACGCCCTGCCCCGTGGCGTACAGCAGGCCGCCGACGACCAGGCTCAGCGCGACGATGGCCGCGCCCAGCATGCCGAAGAAGAGGAGCGGTTTGGGGGCAAACCGCAGCTCGAACCAGACCGAGAGCATGTCCAGCACGCCGACGGGAATGCGCGAGACGCCGAACTTGGACCGGCCGGCCCGGCGCGGATACAGGGGCACCGGAATCTCACGCACCGTGAAGCCCTGCGCTGCCGCCAGGACGATGAGGTACCGGTGCCAGTCCGGACGCACGGGAATGTGCTCCATCACCTCACGCCGGTACGCCTTCACGCTGTTGAGGTCCTTGACCCGGATGCCGAAGAGCGCGCGGCTGAGGGCGTTGTAGACCCGTGAAACGAAGGCCTTCTCGTAGCGGCCCTGCTTGAAGCCGGTGACCATGTCGGCCTCGCCGGCCACGATCGGGGCGACGAGCCGCGGGATGTCCTCCGGGAGGAACTGCAGGTCCGCCGGATAGAAGACGAGCACGGAACCGCGGGCGTGCAGAAAGCCGGTGCGGAGCGCGTCCGCGATCCCCCGCCTGGTGCGATGCCGCACCGCCCGCAGGAATGGATACGACGCCCGGAGCGACTCCAGCACCTGCCACGAGTCGTCCACCGATCCGTCGTCGATCACGATCACCTCGTACCGGAGCGGTCCCGCGGCCAGCGCCGCCGCGGCCAGCTCCAGGAACCGGGGCAGGTTCTCTGCCTCGTCCTTGGCGGGCACGAGGACCGACACGTCGACGAGGCCCGGCCCGGGCCGGCGCTCCACCCGCTCCACGTCCACCGGCGTGATCCGCGGCGACTCGTGACTCGTGATGCGCGACTCCGCGCCCCCGCCTCCAGGTTCAGTGCTCATCGCTCATCGCTCACTCCCTAGACCCGCTTCCGCATCCGCGCCGAGAGCACGCCAAGCTGGTCCCGGTATTTGGCTACCGTGCGGCGGGCGATATGGACGCCCTGATCCTGCAGGATCTCCACGATCGCCTGGTCGGTGAGCGGGTTCTTCGGATCCTCGCCCTTCACCAGCTTGTCGATCTGATCCTTGATCCCGCGCGCGGAGACATCTTCGCCCCCGGTCGTGGAAAGGCCCGACGAAAAGAAGAACTTGAGCGGCAGGACGCCGCGCGGCGTCTGCACGTACTTCTCGTTCGTCACGCGGCTCACGGTGCTCTCGTGCATGCCGATGTGTTCAGCGACCTCGCGCAGCGTGAGCGGCCGCAGGTACTGGACGCCCTTCTCGAAGTAGTCACGCTGCCGGTCCACGATGTAGTTGGTGACCTTGAGCATGGTCTGCCGCCGCTGCTCGATCGCCTGGATCATCCAGTTCGCCGAGTTGAGCTTGCTGGAGATGAACTCCTTGTTCTCCCCCTCGAACTTGCGCCGGTCGCGGGCGATCTCCTGGTAGATCTTGCTCAGCCGGAGCCGCGGCAGGTTCGCGTCATTGATGAAGACGCGGTACTCGCCGTCGATCTTGTCGATGATCAGGTCGGGGACGATGTAGTTGTCCGCCGTGTCGGCGTAGCGGAGGCCGGGCTTGGGGTCGAGCTTGGCGACGGCGTCGGCGGCGTGCTGCACGTCGGCCACGCTCACGCCGAATCGCTTCGAGATCTCGCTCCACCGGTGGCTGATCAGGTCATCGAACGCGTCGCGGACCAGCCGGCCCTCGACCGTCTCCTCCCGTCCGGCCTCGCGGAGCTGGATCAGCAGGCACTCGCGGAGGTTCCGCGCCCCCACGCCGGGCGGGTCGAGCGACTGGATGATCCCGAGCATCTCCTCGGCCTCGTCCGCGGAGTAGAGCGGCGCGTCCTCGTCGCGGCCGGCATCCGCCGCTGCCTTCTCCACCACCTCGTTGATCCCGGCCAGCAGTTCCTCGAGCGAGCAGGCCAGCCAGCCGTTCTCGTCGATGTTCCCGATGAACTCCTCGGCGAGCAGCAGCTGGCGCGGCGTCAGGTTCAGCAGCGACACCTGTTCGCGCAGATGATCGTCCAGCCCGCGGCGCTCGACCGAGACCGGCTCGTAGTATTCCTTCTCCTCGTGCTCCTCGCGGTGTCCGGGCGTGTCGAACCCGTCCAGCAGGATCTCTTCCCAGTCGACCTCACTCTCCTTCGCCGCCTCCCCCTCGGACGCGGCGGGCTCCGCCAGGTCGGTCGCGCCCGGCGGTTCCTCGGTGCCGGCTTCCTCCGACGCTTCCTCCTCCTCGTCCTCCGGTTCGACCAGCTCGAGAAACGGGTTGACCAGCAGCTCCTGCTTGAGGTGCTGCTGGAGATCCAGCAGCGGCATGTAGAGCAGGTCCATCGCCTGATACAGGCGTGGATTGATCTTGAGCTCCTGGCGGAGCGAGGTGCTCTGGCTGAGACCCGTCTTCATCGCGCTCGTCCGTCCGCGAACCGCGCCCGGAGCCGCGCCGTGAGCGTCGGCCCCAGGTAGATCCGCGACACCTCGTCGTCGAACACGAGTTCGCGGACCGTCCCCGACACCTTGACCTGGCCGTCGAACATGATGTAGGCGCGATCGACGATGTCGAGCGTCTGCTCGACGTTGTGGTCGCTGATGAGCACGCCGATGTGCCGGTGCCGCAAGTCCGCCACGATCTGCTGAATGTCGTGGACGGCGATGGGGTCGACTCCGGCAAACGGCTCGTCGAGCATCATGAACTTGGGCTGGGTGACGAGAGCCCGCGTGATCTCCAGGCGGCGTCGCTCGCCGCCTGACAGGGAGTAGGCCCTGTTGTGCCGCAGGTGCTTGATGTTCAGTTCGTCGAGCAGTGTCTCCAGCCGAGAGCGACGCTCGGCCCGGGTGATCGGCAACGTCTCCAGGATGGCGAGGATGTTCTCCTCCACCGTGAGCTTGCGGAAGACCGACGGCTCCTGGGAGAGGTAGCCGATGCCGCGGCGGGCGCGCTTGTACATGGGCATCCGGGTGATATCCACCCCGTCGAGACGGATCTTCCCCTCCAGCGGCTCGATCAGCCCCACGATCATGTAGAAGGTCGTGGTCTTCCCGGCCCCGTTGGGACCGAGCAGCCCGACGATCTCCCCCTGACGGAGCTCTACATTCACCTGGTCGACCACCCGGCGGCGCTTGTAGGCCTTGGTGAGGCCTTCCGCGTGCAGCACCGAACCGTCGACCTGTGGCGCGGCGGCCCGGTGGCTCGATTCCGGAGCGGCGGCCACCACCTCGCCGGTCCGGCGGAACTGCTCGGCCAGCTCATGGCGGGTCGCGGCGACGCGCCGCCAGACGTCCGGGTCGACCATTAGTCCGGGTTCGGCGGAGCCGGCGGCGACGACCGGAAACCGGACCAGCCCCTGGCCGGCCAGCCGCGGCAGGACCGAGTTCTCGAGGAACGACCGGACCTCGTCCAGGCTCAGCCGGCCCTGCTCCTGCGTGGCGTCGAGCCCGCGCCGCCGCAGCGACTCGAGGTAATCGTCGCGGAAACGGATGGCCACGTCAGTGAGGCCGGCAAATCCGTCGTCGCCGGCCCCGGTGAGGATGGCGTGGAGGGCGAAGGCTGCCGAGCGGTCGCTGCCTGCGTACCGCCTGACGAGTTCGTGCGCGGTGTCGCCGTCGAAGGGGGCGGTCACGGGTGGCGACTGGTGGTGGGGGGACGGTTTCGATCCGGGACGGGCGGCCTTGCCGGCGGCCGCGTCGGACGGGCGCGGGCGGCTGTGTCGGCGGGCGCGAGATACACGCCCGACACGCGGTCGGTGACGGTCACCGCGTCCACCTCGCCGTCGCGAAAGGTCAGCCGGATGACGCGGCCGGTGACGTAGTTGATGCCCGGGCGGCTCCGGTCACCGCTGTCCGCGGGAATCTGGTAGAAGGCGCTGGCCTCCCCGGCGGCAAAGAGGTCGCGGATTCGCGGCTGCGTGGTGTCGGCGGCGGCCACCGAATCGAAGCGGGCAATGAGCGTGTCGCCGCGAATCCAGTCCCGCTCCGCCGTCAGCACCTTCGACGTATCGGGATCCGATTCCGCGAACGCCTTGCCGACCGCGCGCAGTTCGCGGATCCGCTGCCCCGGCATGACGATGTCGATCGAATCGGCGACGATGTCCCGTTCCGGCGTGGTCGCTCGCGCCCCGCCCGGCCCGAACGCGAAGGCGCGGTCGAGCCGGTTGCCGGTCACCCGGAGGTCGAGCGTGTCCGAGCGCACGGTGACCTCGCGGCTCACCGCGGTCGCGGAGTCGAGCGCGACGACCCGGTCGACCTGCCGGGCCGCGCCGTACATCTCGATGATCCGACCACGGAGCGTGTAGGGGTCGTTCCCCCGGCTTTCCACCACGGGTCCCTTGAGCAGGCGTGAAAAGCGGCGCCCGGCGTCGAGCAGCGCCGAATCCCCCGTGGCGACGACGTCGCTCCGTTCCATTCGCACCTGGCCCATGGCGACGAACGTGGAATCTCCCTCGCCGACGATGGTGTTGGCGTAGACGACCACCGGTGGATGGTCGCGCCCCGTGGAGTCCTTCTCGATCCAGGTGAGCACCGGCCGCTGCGTGGCGATGACGCGCTCGCGAGTCCGGAGGCCGCGAACCGGACGCCAGTACTCGAGCTGCGGGGCGTCGAGCTTCGCCGCCTGCTCGCGCATCTCGGCGTGCACGTTCTCCTGGAAGAGGAGGCGCTCCTCGGCCCGGAAATAGGTCACGCGCTGCGCGTCGATGGCGTAGCGCTGTTCGCGATACCGGACGTTCCCGATGAGGATGTGGAGGTCGTTGATCTCGTAGCTCTCGGCGCTGTCGGCGATGATGGTGATGTCCTGGCCCCGGCAGTTCCCAACGACGCCCCCGCCGACGTAGGTGAAGAACTTCTTCGTCGCCGGATCCTGAATCCGCTGGACGCGCGTGGATTCGGTGTTCGGGAAGTCGAGAACGCAGCGGCGCTCCGGGGCGGGCGCTGTCGTGGCGGCGGGC